>CAJWIB010000119.1 GCA_913041095.1 uncultured Rhodospirillaceae bacterium
AACTTCACGCTGTTTTTCGGAGAGCAAGGCAAAACGCGCTCCATCGCCGGCGGCATTGCCTACCTGGGCGAAACGGTTATACGGCAGATTGGGCAGCAATCCGATGGCCAATGCACTATCGACATCGATATAGCTGCCGAAAGCGCCGGCAATAATGATTTGCCCGAGCTCTCGCTCCGTATAGCCCGTGTGTTTGAGCAGCAAATCCGTCGCCGACCGGATGGCAGCTTTGGCGAGTTGAACCGCCCGAAGATCATCTTGAGAAAACGTTATTTCCTGCCCTCCGGTGGCTTCTTCATCGGCCAAAACAAACACCAAATTCTTGCCAATTTCCTTGACCCGCGGATGATCTTTTTGCAAACGGCCGCGCTCATTGCAGACTCCGCCTAAATATAATTGGGCCACGATATCCATCACGCCCGAGCCACAAATTCCGACCGGCGTCTCGTCACCGATGGTTTGAAGCTGAACTTTGTTGTTTTTGAGCCGAACGGAATCAATCGCACCGGCGGCCGCTCGCATACCAAAACTAATATTACCGCCTTCAAAAGCCGGGCCCGAGGGGCAGGAAACACTGGTAATATTGTCACCTTCGACCAATGAAAGCTCGGTATTTGTGCCGATATCCATAATGATAACCGGCTTGCCTTCAATAAATTTGGATGCCAGTAAAGACGCAACATGATCGCCGCCAACAAAGCCGGCAATATTCGGCAACAAATGAATATATCCACCAGGTGCCACTTTAATTTCGAGATCGCGGGCTTTGAGGTCTAACGCGTCGCTATAAGCCGAGATAAAGGGCGACATAGCCAATTGTGTTACCGGTAGTCCGAGCAACAAATGATGCATCATCGTATTACCAGCAATCGTCACTTCAACAATATCGCTTGCTTGGACGCCGACCGCTTCGCACATATCGGTGGCCAATTGATTGATCGCCTCAACGGCCAATTCCTGTAAAATTATTGCCGTTTCAGGATTGCGGCGAATGTGGGAGGCATAGGTAATCAAATCTGCGCCATAGCTGGTTTGTGGATTTTCTATGCCCTCGGCAGCCAAGGTCTCGCCAGTTATCATATCAACCAAAAATCCCGACATATTGGTTGTGCCAAGATCAACAGCCATAGCGAAAACTCGAGCTTCGCGCGAGCCGGCAGCAATCACTTCGCCCTTCGTGGTTGCGAGCCAGCCAGCCCAGCCCCACTTTCTTACATCCGAAGCAAAGTTACGGAGCAACACCGCATCAAAGGTCACACAAGCTCCAGGATGATCTGCCGTCAAAGCATCACGCAGACGCATTTCATCTGAACGGCCATCTTCCAAGGTGGGTTCATCAAGCTCAAACTGAATAACTTTAACGACCGGTTCAAAATCGACCCATTTCGCCATATCATTGCTCAGGCCATCGACTTGAGTCCTGACGGGAGCGGCAGTAGAACGCGCCGGTACGCTAATGGTGCAATCGCCGATGGGTTCAGTGATGCAGGCCCGCCGCCAGCCTTCGCCCAACCGGCGATCAGAAAATACTTGCGCATCTGCCTCATGAGCTGATGGCAAAGCACCTTCCGTAACCTGAACTGCACAAGACATACAGGTACCATGGCCGCCGCAGGAACTTGATATTCGAACGCGTTCCCGCCGCGCCGCCTCAAGGATCGTCTCACCAGCTGTACACTCGATAACTTCCTGCATCGGCTCAAAGGAAATTTTGAACGCGGTCATGCGGCGAGACTTTCAGGAGTGCGAAAACGGCAACGCTCCCGTGCTTTACAGGTCTCGCAATCTTTCTTGCGATTCCAGCGCGGTAAATTCTGACCAAGACCAAATACCAGAGAAATAGATTTCGCCGGAAACAGCATATCAGTTTTCAACACGCGCATGCCGATCTCTTCACCACCAGCGAGATCGAAAACACGGCGTTGCTGCTCAATGCCGAAGCTGCCATGACCGGGATAGATCGGACTGCTGGCCGCAAGCTTGCGCGTTTGGGCAAAGTCATCGATGCTCGACAAAACCGCATTAGTAAATTCAAAAATTGCGGCAACGGAAACTTCTTCCAGCGCCAGCGCCTTAATGGCTTGCTTGCTTTGAAACATTTTTGCGATGGCTTTTTCCAGACCTTCGCCGATTGTGCCGACGGCCAGTATGAGCTCATCGGCAGCAGAAAATTTATCAGCGATTTCAGAGGCTTCGGATAACTCAATTCCATTTTCCAGCCGGATACAATCAGCTGCTATATTGACGACCCGAATTGCTGAATAGGCAAGGCGCGGCTGGACCAATTTTTCTTCAAGGGCAAATTCATGCATTTCCCGAACTTCGCGCTGGAAGCGGGGCTGCAGCGTGCGGCTGCAATTCAGCTCCTGCCAACTTTCGAAATTCGGGCTTGAAAAAAAGTCAGGCCATTCAGTTATTACCGGCATCGGTCAAATCCTAATTCGCGTATTTCCGGACTGATTCCGCCATGGCGATGACGTTTTCCACTTTGGCTTCATCGGGTAGGCCAATCGCTCCATCAAGAATAAAACCACCGCCCTTACCAGCAACTTTGATCAGTTTTTTACATTCTTCATCTACATCGTCCGGCGTGCCTGTGATCAAGACGGATGATGACACATTGCCGCGGAGACACGTAATGCCGCCTAATACTGATTTGGCCAGCCCCATATCGGTTTGCTCAAACCAATAAACCGCCTTGCCGACGGGAATATCAGCAATGGTTTCAAGCCTGGTCGTGCAGTCGCCTTCCCACAACACGCAAGGGATAAGATCGGCTTCGATGAAGCCCATCAGAACTTTTCTTAATGGCGGCCAAAAAAACAGCTCGAATTGCTCCGGCGACATGAAATTATCAAGCCCCCAATGCAACGGAATAAATATTTGCCGGCTTGGATTGTTTTTGCTGGCAATGATGGTGTCTTCGATAATGCAATCAGCAACCCGGTCCATACATTCCAGCAGTTTATCTTTGTTGCGGAACAAATCTAGCATAGCGCCTTTGGAGCCCCGGAGATAATCGGCAAAATTATCAAACGGCGCGGCGGCTGATCCGCCGATGCTTTGCACAAATCCTCGTTCAGCCATATCTTTGGCAAATTTGAGAGCGCCGCCCATCATTTTCCGCATTTCCTTGCCGGCAGCGAGAATTTTTTCCAGCCCTTCAATCATCTCATCACCGGCAAAAGCTGTCGGCACCCGGATCATCTTGAAATAATACTGGGCCGGCAGATATGGCAGTTTAGCAAACGGCTCAAAGGCACCAGCAATGCGGGGCATGTATTTGCGCAGGAAAAAATCCGTTGTATCTGCTAAATAGGCGTCATACTCATCTCGCTTCATATATTCACGGTCGAGAAACTGAAATGAGACGTTGGGTTCAGTGCCGTGACCCGGCCATTCGAGCTGTTTAAAATTCATTAACTCAAGAGTCGGCCCGACGCATATATAGGTCTGGTTCAAAGCGTACATATCGGGCTGCATCAGTTCCAGTGTCTGGCGCATGGCGTCATGAAAAGCATCATAGTCATACATGGCTTGCTCGAACGTAATGCCCGCCAATGTAGCCGGCCAGAAGTGAGAAAACATAGAGAGCGGAACCCGGTCAGTTTCCTTCAAGGCCATCGCATCATTAATGCGTTGTTCTCGTTCGGCGTAAAGTTCGGCGCCTGTTTTATCCAACATAGAACTACTACCCTCCAAATTATTTATTAGCGTATTTGCGCACAGATTCTGCCATTGCAACGACATTTTCAATCGGTGCTTCATCGGTGATGCTAGCGGCGCCATCAAGAATGAAGCCACCACCTTTGCCGACATATTCGATGAGGTCTTTGCAATAAGCATTGACCTCATCCACCGTTCCCGTATTAAGAAGTGACGGTGGGACATTGCCCCGCAAACAAACAACATCACCAAGCACGTCTTTGGTGGTATGTAAGTCGGTCCGCTCAAACCAGTAGATGGCTTTGCCTGGTGGAATGTCACCAATAAACTCAAGTCTCGTAGTGCAATCGCCTTCCCACAAAATAACCGGTGTCATTTCTGCATCAATTAGATCATGGATAGTTTGGCGCAAGCTCGGCCAGTAGAATTCATTAAACTGGTCCGGTGACATAAAGCCATCGAGCCCCCAATGAAGAGGAATAAAGACATAGGGACAGCCAACCAGCTTGGCCCCTTCAACGACATTGGTGTTCAGCAGCAACCGCGCTTTATCAATAGTTTCCAGCAGCTTGTCTTTGTGACGGAACATATCGAGCATGCCGCCTTTGGAACCGCGCAGGAAATCGACGATATGGTCGTAGGGTGCTTTACAGAAACCGCCAATCGCCATCGGGTAACCGGCTTCAATCATCTCCTTGATGAACTCGGTCATCTTGGTCATGGAATGGTCTACCATCTCGCCAACTTCCATCAATGTCTTAAAAGACTCTTGAAGTTCAGGGTTGGCGAAGGCACGAAGATTGTAGATGATGTTCCATTCAGACAAAGTCGGGAAATTCGGGAAATGCTTGAGACCTTCAAATCCGGTAGCGATACGTGGCAAGTATTTTTGTAAGTAAAAGGCCGTTGGATCGAACAAATACTCATCATATTCATCCGGGACCATAAGCTCTTTATCAATATATTGAAAACAAACATCATCCGCAGCACCGCCACCCGGCCATTCGAGCGGATGATAGTCGAGCTTTTCCAAAGCCTGACCATAAGCGTAATTCGCTGCCCCAAAGGCATCGGGTTGCAGCAACTCAATCGCTTTCCGGTTGGAGGAAATGCTTTTTTCGACATCGTACATGGTGTCCTTGCTGGTCATATCAGCAAGCTTAGCATTCCAAAAACGCGTCAAGTATATATATGGAACCCGGTCCGTTTCCTTTAGGGCTACGGTATCAGCGATCCGCTCAACGCGTTCCTGATAAAGTTCCTTGGGGTCTCGGTCGGAATCCTTTGGTGTCATTATGCTGCCTCTCCGATCCACTCTTTGCATTGGTTGACGGCGCTCATGGCATTGAGGCCAAAAGAATCAGCTCCCGTATAATTAAGGATTTGCTCGTCAACCTGACCACCACCAATCATGATCTTAACTTCTTCGCGCAAACCCGCCTCGGAAATGGCTTCAACGGTTTCTTTCATCGAATCGAAGGCTAGTGTCAGAAATCCGCTTAAACCAACGATTTCAGGTGATTTTTCCTTAATTGCGTCAATAAAGGCCTGGGGCGAAACATCGACGCCCAGATCAATGACATTGTAGCCGTTAACGTCGAGCATAAAGGTGACAATATTTTTACCGATATCATGCAAATCACCATGCACCGTGCCGATCAGAACCATGCCGCTATCAACTTTGTCCTCTTCGTCTGTGGTATCGGCGATCAACGGTTTTACCATCGCTGACATTTGGTCGAGCACTTCACCGGCTAGAATGAGTTCCGGGACGAAATATTCATTATCTTCAAAACGTTGGCCGACAATATCCATGGCAGCGCGGCAAATATCGAGAATAGCGGTGGGCTCAGCGCCTTCGTCTATCAGTTCCTGGGTAAGAGTAAGGGCTTCGTCCTCTTCCATATCGGCGATTAGATTGACCAGCTTCTCATGTTTTTCATTACTCATAATTGCGACTCCTGTAGTCTACGCTTTTGCTAATTATTAAAATCAATAGGAGACCGCCTGCGACTAAACCGGCTAAATCCCTCTCAACAAAAATCTGAACTTATTCTAACGGCGTCCAGTTGATACACCATTTGCATTAACACCTATATTTGGGTCCAATACCAGCCATCTCGACAATCTGAGCAACCCGCAAGGGCTGGCCAATCGCCATAATATGAACGCCAGAGACGGCGGCCATTTCCTTTAATTCCTCAATAAACTCAGCGGCAATTTTTTGCCCTTCGGCCCGCTCATCATCCGCCTGCTCAATACGTTCAATTAAATTGTCCGGAATTTGAACACCGGGAATATGATCCCGCATCCAGCGACCGCTTTTAGCTGAGCGCAACGGACCAACACCGACCAGCAAATGCGCCCATTCATCAAGCCCCTCATCTCTAAATCGGGTGATAAAATTCTTTAAAGCAGTCATATCAAAACAATATTGAGTTTGTAGATATTGCGCACCGGCATGAACTTTTTTGGCAACCCGGCTTATTTCAACATCGAGAAATGACGCCGATGGATTGGCGGTTGCTCCCATATAAATGTAAGGCGGAGATTTAAGTTCACGTCCGGTCAGGAATTTACCCTCATCGCGTAAATGCCGGATGGTCTGCAGCAGCGATGCGGCATCTAAGTCAAAAACCGGCTTACCGTCCGGATGATCGCCGCTGGTAATGGCATCGCCTGTCATGCAGGTGATATTGGTGACACCAAGTGTCGCGGCGCCCAAAACGTCCGATTGGATTGCCAAACGATTGCGGTCGCGACAGGTCATTTGCATGACTGGCTCAAAACCCTCCCGCGCCATTAAAGCGCAAGTACTCAGGCTGGAGATATGGACATTGGCGCCGGCATTATCGGTGACGTTAACGCCGTCACAGATATCTGTAAGAGGCTGCACTGCCTCAATAATATCTTCGGCCGCCGCGGTATCCGGCGCATTGAACTCAGTGGTTACCGTAAAGGCGCCTGAATTCAGAACCCGCTGCAAGTTGCTGGCACGTGCAGGCGCTTCGTCGGTGGTTTTGACCGTGCTGCCGACGGAAATCTCCGGCCATGCCGGTTGGGAATGATCGCCTTGCAAGCTCGCCGCCCAGGTCGAGCGGGCATGGGTCAAATGTGAGACCGGGTGTTGAATTTCAAAAATGGTTGTGCCGTTTCTCATTTGACTGGACCCATCCCATGCCTCCAGCCAAACGCAGGTCATCTCCGGTGATACCTCACAACCGCCATCAGCCAAGACACCACCGCACGGACCATTACGCAGCGTTTTCGGACAATTCATCGGGCAGGCTATACCGGTCAGGCTGAGCACACATTGGCCACACATTTGGCAATCGAACATAAATTTTTTGGTGAGTTTTTCGAGCGGCTTGATCGGAGTTTCGAGAAAATGGCGGGGTAGATGACGTAACACCGGCGCCAGCATATCGAGGATAAGCGAAAACGCCTGCCACACCGTTTCAATAAAACGGGAGTGCCGTACCGACCATGTCCTTACCACTCTCACCTAAACGATACTCCATTTATTGATCTGTAATATATTTATAAACTTATAAAACATTTATAGACCTATAAATAAAGTAGTTTTTCTCGTACCAGTAATTTCGTACTTGATCTACGTCAATACGAATACCATCGGTGCAGCCAAGCGCTTGCCAATTGTAGGTCGGTCTGACCACAGATGGAAGGAATTTCGCTCTGCATCCATCCAACAATCCCGGTTTGTTAATTTGACCATCAGTGGTGATCTTGGAACCGTGAAATTCCAACTTTAAACAGTGGTCAAAATCGACCCGCAAAGGGGAATGTCTGCTTTCACCCGCTGGGTGACACGGAGCGCGTCCATTCTAATGTGTATATTACATTGATTCTTATGGCAGAATCAGCCGTAAAAATCAGCAATATAACAACCTATCTAGGAAATAGGGGATCAGACTATTTCTGGTTTGAATTTTTGCCTACACTTAGAGTTAAGTTAAAGTTTACAGAATACTTATAACATTAAACAATCTGATAGAATTGATAATTAATATTGAAAAAACTGATTAAATATC
>CAJWIB010000120.1 GCA_913041095.1 uncultured Rhodospirillaceae bacterium
GTTCTTCATCTGGCGGGATCGCAATCATTATTTGACCCTTGCCACCCTCAAAAATTTTATCTTCCAACAGGTCTTCTAAAAAAAGGCGACAGGCACCTTTTTCGGTCCGGCGTTTGCCTAAAGTCAGGAGTTGCGACAGGCGGCCGTAAGCCTCTCTGTTGGTCGGGAAGCAGAGCAGGCTCGGCGCGTCCTCAAGATCAAGCCGGGTACCGACGATCAGCTGAATACCGTGCTGCTTGGCAGCAACATGGGCACGTACGACGCCAGCTAGACTATTCCGGTCCGTAATCGCAATTGCCGTATGACCGAGCGTGGCAGCTTGCAACACCAGCTCATCCGGATGCGACGCACCCCGCAGGAAACTGTAATTACTGGTGATTTGTAGTTCAGCATATTGCATTAAGCAAAGAACCCATGAAGGTACCAGCCGGGCGGCTTGTCCGGGCGGTAGAGACCTTCGCGGTAGACCCAGTAGCGGTTGCCGTTGTGGTCTTCGAGCCGGTAATAGTCCCGGGTTTCCTTGGTCAGAGCGCGCGACCGGGTTTGCAGTTGGGTCGGCCGCCACCATTCCGGTGAAATCCGCTCCGGCCCTTCGGCGTGGGTGACTTTGTGCTGCTGTTTGCGCCAGCGGAACATCGCCGGTGGACCGTTCGGTACTGGGGCCATGACATCAATCGGCAGGGGCTGGGTTAACAGCTGAAGCGGCCGCAGCGGGCGGCGAAGCGGTCCCTGCCAACCTGTCTTACTTTTAGAATCTTTAAGCGCTGGGCGGGCCTCACTGGCGCATTCGGGCAGATGGCTTTCGACCGGATGCAGGCGAATGACATTACCCATACCGAGCCGCTCCGATAAGCGATCCACCAGTTTGGCGGCGTTCTCTTGTTTACAGGAAGAAGTATTGGCGATATCAATTTGCCGGGCAGCCAGTGCGTTGGTCTCGATCGCCGCCAGGACGATCACTTCAATGCCAAAACCGGGATCAAGCTTGTCGAGGTCACCCCGGAACAAACGCGCCAGCTGATCCGGCTCGCGGGATGGTTGGCTAGTGCCAATTACCAGACTATCTCGCGTGTTGTCGACCCGGAAAATAATTAATTCCAGTCGCCGTGCTCCGAGTGTTGCTTCTTCTAGTTCAGGGCAAAGCTTGGCTAGTAATTTATCGAGAGCGAGGCTGATGTCGTCCGTGCGGTCGATCGGTTCAGCAAAGACCAGTCGGGCAGAATGGCTGGGAGCAGGGCGGCGGGGCAAGATCGGTTCTTCCAGTCGGCCTTGTAGTTGATCCAGGCGGCGGAGTACCTGGCCGCCAAAGCGCGACGCCAAGGGAGCTCGCGGCATCTCATAGAGATCGCCGATTTGCCGGATGCCCAGGCTTTCCAAGCCTTCAAGGGTTGCTAGGTCAAGCCGTAAACCGGCGATGGGTAAGGGCGCGAGGCTGTGTTGGTGGGCTTTGGGCGGAACAATGGTGCAAGACGTAGCGCCAAAGCGCGCCGCCGCCCAAGCCGCCCCCGGCGTATTAGCCAAACCTATGCGGGGCTGGTAGCCGGCGTGTCGGCAGCGGTCTTGCAAATCCTTAACGAGTGTATCTTCGTTGCCGTAGAGGTGAACGCAGCCGGTGACATCAAGCCAGAGGCCGCCGCTGCCGCTCATATCAGTGAGCAGACCACCACCGAGCGGATCTGTCGCCGTCCAAGGGGTATAGCGCTCACAAGCCGTCGCCAGTTTATCGAGTGCTTGCAAATCAGCCGCCGGGTCGGCTTGTTTGACGATGAAATCCGGAAACAATGTCCGGGCATCGGCGAGGGAGAGGCCCGGCTTGATGCCTTGCGCCTCTGCCGCCTGATTAGCTGCCGCAATCCGTTGTCCCCCATGCTGTGTTGTGACTGTGGCAAGGGGAAGGGGATCGTTAGCAGGCTTTTTGTCGCCTGTATTTGTTTTCTTGCGGTTGAGCCGATCCGTCGAAAAGGCCGGCAACCACAGAGAGATCACCCGTTTCATGACACCATTCCACCTGCCAGAAATTTACCCGTCTGGCGAATTTTTGTTTTTGCGCCTGCTGTTGCAGATTAAGCGCACTGTACCGGTAGCGTTGGAGTTCCAAATTCCACTTAGGTGCGCCGAGGCCGATGCCGCTGGCCGGTGTGATACTGGGCGCTGCCGTGGCATGCCAGCGGGTGAGCGCTGCACTGGTTGGGGCAATACTTTGGTTTTTCCCGGCACCCGCCCCGGTTTGAGTTTTCTGTTGCGGTCGCAGCAACAGCCCCGGCACGCCGTTTTCCTCGGTGGCTAATTGCAAGCGCCGCCCGGCGATCGGCGGAATTTTGTAAGGTTTGCCGACCACCGCCGCAATGCCGGAACTACGCAGGCCTTCTTCCATCGCCCACAGAATGTCGGTATCGCTTTTGCACTGCACGAGAATGAGCCGGTCGGGATCAATGCCGAATTCCGCCACCCCATGCCCGTAGAGATCGCAGCCATGCTGGCACCACAGGATTGGCACGCTAGAGTTTTGTTTAGTCAGACGATTCAAGAGGGTGGCCGTAAAACCGACCGCCGCCGTATCACCGAAAATCTCATGCAGGCCGGAGACCGGCAGGCCACCCCAGGGCAGGGCGCCGTCGATTTCAGGATCGCCCAATGAAATAGTGGGTTCTGCCTGTGACGGCAGCAGGCGGCCCCGTTCAAGCTGGCGAATTTGACTGCGTAGACTGTCCAAAACCGCCGGGTTCGGGTGAAAAACATTACGTGATGTGGGCGCACTCCCAAGCGTTTCGACTTGCATCCTGCCCTCCTTGGTCCTCTGTTCTCATTAATTGTTCTTCTTTTGTTCTAATCGAGAACAGAATATTTGTCAAATGGAAAGAACAGGATATTTCGGTGACAATTTACTTAAACTACTAACATCAAAGATGGATACCCGGGTCACGCCCGCGCATGACGGGTTGGGTATGTCGGTGCCAGAGGTGGTTTTTCTAGCGATTACTGGAAAGTGTGAGAAATTTAACTTCGTGAACTTTGTGATCTTCGTGGTTCAATTGTTTCCAGAGCCCTAAGAGAGGACACCTTGGGCGACCATCTGAGAGGTCGATAGGAAGTGCCATGAAGATGTCCCCTCGAGTAATCTAAAACCTCTCTAGCCCGACGTCACTGATATCGACCGATGGGGTGCGGCCGGCGACGAGGTCGGCAGTGAGCTGGCCCGAGCTCGCGCACATGGTCCAGCCGAGGGTGCCGTGGCCGGTGTTCATGAAGAGGTTCTCATACGGCGTCGACCCGATGATCGGTACGCCGTCCGGGGTCATTGGGCGAAGACCGGTCCAATTCTCTGTCTGCTCGTAATCACCGGCATTCGGGAACAGCTTTTGGGCAAGATCGCGCAACGAAGTAACGCGGCCATCATTCATCTCAGTGTCATAGCCGTTAAACTCAGCCGTGCCTGCCACCCGCATGCGTTCGCCGACTCGGCTGAACACCAGTTTATGATCATTGTCGGTGAGACTAACGGTTGGCGCCCCATTATGACCGGCGGTTGGCACTGTGATCGAATAGCCTTTGACCGGCTGGATCGGTGCATTGATGCCGAGCGGTCGCAAAAACAGTGGTGAATAGCTGCCCATGCTCATGATGAAAGTATCGGCTTCGATGGTGCCCTTGTCGGTCGTCACCGAGGCGATCTTAGCGCCAGCTTTATTCAGCGATTTAATGATCTCGCCATAGCGGAACTCAACACCCTGACCCGTCGTATATTTAGCCAGCTCTTGCGAAAATTTAAAGGCATCACCGCTCTCATCAGCTTCGGTATAAATGCCGCCGATTATTTTATCGGGACTGGAATCATAGGCAGGCTCGAGCGCACGGACGCCGTCTGCATCCAAAACCTGGTGATCGCAGCCAAGCTTGTGCAGGGCATCATTGAACTTGGCGGCTTTATCCAGTTCTTTTTGATTACGGTAGATCTGTAGAATACCTTTTTCTAAGAAATCATATTCGATACCGGTTTGCAGTCTAATTTCCGGCAGTAATGATCGGCTGTAAAGCGACATACGGAGATTCTTAACCGTGTTGGCCATAAAATTGCCGGGCGTGCAATTGGCGAGAAAACGCAAACTCCAGATCCACAGCCTGGGATCAAGACGCATCCGGTAGAGCAGCGGCGCATCATTACGGCCTAACCATTTCAGCATCAAAAATGGCACTTCCGGCGCCGCCCAGGGGTAGGCCTGGCTCGGTGATATCTGCCCGCCATTGGCAAAGCTGGTTTCTAAACCGGCACCATCCTGACGGTCAACTACGGTGACTTCATGGCCATCTTTTTGGAGATAATAGGCGGCCGTAACACCAACAACGCCGGCTCCGAGTACAACTATTTTCACGATTGGGGCTTCCTTATATTACTGCGAGCCGAGTTATATCGCCAAAACCCCCTTCTAGCCAGTCCATAGGTTATAAGAATAGTAAAAAAGCCTTCACTTGCGAAACGAGAGTGAAAAGGACTAAGTTAGAGCTATGAGTTTAATGTTATCAACAACCTACAAAACCTTTTGAGCTGCCAGTGCACCGGATGAAAAAGCTCAGGAAATAGCTGAAGAAATTGCCGGATATGAGAATCGATTAGTCACGGTAGATAATCGCTTGATCCGTTTGGAAGCTATGGTTGCTATCGTTATTGCTGGTGTTGTCAACCTAATGGTAAATGCTTTTTTTGTCTGACTTTAAATTATATGCGGTCTTATGACCCAAATCACAAAATCCCAACTCCTGACCGTTGAAGAAATGGGTCGCGCTGATGCTTTGGCGGTGAAAGCGGGCGTGCCGAGCCTCGAACTTATGGAAAATGCTGGACAAAGTGTATTTAAGACGCTGCGCCAGCACTGGACGAGGCGGCGGGTGGTTGTGTTGTGTGGGCCCGGCAATAATGGCGGTGACGGTTTTGTCGTTGCGCGTTATCTAAATGCAGCAGGCTGGCCGGTGACGCTCGGTCTGCTGGGCGAAATTAAAAAGCTCAAAGGGGATGCCAAAGCAAATGCTAAGAAGTGGGAGGGTGAAGTTCATTCGCTTGATGTTTCGCTCCTCAATGAAACTGAACTGGTTGTTGACGCGCTGTTCGGAGCCGGGCTGGCCCGCGATATAGGTGGGGTTACCAAAGACATCATCAATGAAATCAATTCCCGCAATTTGGAGTGTCTCGCCATAGATTTGCCGAGCGGAGTTGATGGCGATACCGGCCAAGTGCAGGGTGGCGCTCCACAAGCCCAGTTGACAGTTACTTTTTTCCGAAAAAAACTCGGGCATTTGCTGTTGCCGGGCCGGGCATTGTGCGGTGAGGTGCAGGTCACCGATATTGGCATTCCCGAAACTGTTTTAGAAAAAATTAATCCGAGTAATGCAGAAAACGCACCGGCGAATTGGCTCGATCATCTACCAGAGCAATCTCTTAGTGATCACAAATATTCCCGGGGACATGTCGTAATTTCCGGCGGTTCGGAGATGACGGGAGCAGCGCGACTGGCGGCGCGGGCGGCCCGACGGCTTGGGGCAGGGCTTGTGACCATTGCCGCAGACGAACATGTAAAAGACATATATCTTGCCGGTGATCCGGGCTGTATGTTTTCACCCCTCGGCGATCAGACTTTTGAAGATGCCATCAGTGATTCTCGTCGCAATGCAGTTTTGGTCGGCCCGGGCAATGGAATCACCGACGAAACCCGCCACCGTACGATAACCGCTTTGCGAGCGAAAAAGGCGACCGTCATTGATGCCGATGCGTTGACGATATTTGCCGACGATCCGGTGTCTTTATTTAACTGGATTAAGGGGCCGACGGTGCTGACGCCCCATGAAGGCGAGTTCGCTAGGCTATTCGACAATAGAGATGATAAATTGACGAATGCGAGAAACGCCGCCCAACAAAGTGGTGCGGTAGTTCTATTGAAAGGTGCTGATACAGTGATCGCAGAACCGGATGGCCGCGTCGCGATTAATTCAAACGCACCAGCAACTTTAGCGACCGCTGGATCAGGAGATGTCCTGGCCGGACTGATTACGGGACTAATGGCGCAGGGGATGCCGGCTTTTGAAGCAGCATGCGCCGGTGCTTGGCTGCATGGTGAGGTGGCACGGCAGTTTGGTGCTGGATTAATAGCCGAAGATATCACTGAAAATATACCGAAAGTTTTGACCGCTCTATAGATGTACCGGCAAAATATGCTAAATGAAGGCATAACAAGAACTTACATGAAAAAATGATACTATGACGGAACATAAAAAGTCGGGATTTTGGGATCGTGCGCTTCGCAATATGCGTGGTGCCTGGGATAAGATCGCCTCTGATACCGGCGAGACCCCTGAAGTTTCGGTAACACCCGGTCTGAGTGATGATGATCGTCTTCATTTGATCGAGCATATGCAAGCTTGTTTGGATGCCAGGGGCGGCGAGGTGTCGGCCCGTAAGCGCGCCGCCGCACTTGGGCACGCCTATCTGTCGCTCAACGAAGATGGTCGAAAAAAGTTCCTCAATATCCTCGCTGGTGAGTTTGACACCGATGGTGAAGCGACCAACGAAGCGGTGAGCAATCTCTTGCAAACTAAGGACGGTGAAACGCGCTTCAAGGCTGAACAAAAATTACGCAAAGCGCTAAAGGCACCGCGCGTGCATTTGCTGACCCAGTTTAATGCCCTGCCGGAAGGGGTGAAGTTCCTGGTCGATATGCGGGAGGAACTCATCCCGTGGGCAAAGCAGAACGCCTCCCTTAAAGGTTTGGAAAGTGATCTCAAATCCCTTTTAACCGGCTGGTTCGATGTTGGGTTCCTGGAACTGCAACAGATTACCTGGCAGGCACCGGCGTCATTGCTGGAAAAACTATTTGCTTATGAAGCAGTACACGAGATTAAAGATTGGGACGATCTCAAAAACAGATTAGCGTCGGATCGCCGTTGTTTTGCTTTCTTTCACCCGCGCATGCCGGAAGAACCGCTGATTTTTGTTTGGGTCGCCTTGGTCAATGGCATTGCCGATAATGTTCAAGTTCTGCTCGATCAAGATGCCCCCTTGGGTGATCCGGAAGCAGCCAATTCGGCGATTTTTTACTCGATCTCTAACGCGCAAGCTGGGTTGTCAGGCATTAATTTTGGCAATTTTTTAATTAAACGGGTTGTCGACAGTCTGTCAAAAGAACTGCCTAACTTGAAGAATTTTGCCACGCTTTCACCGTTGCCGGGGTTCCGGCTCTGGCTTGATGAGCGTCTGCTTGAAAACAATTTTGACTTACTGACAACTGAACAGGATGAGGAGATTATGAACGCTGCGTCCAAGGGTTCTCCTGAGGCCGCTTTAGCGGAATTGTTGGCCCGCGATAAATGGTACGAAGACGAGCAAGTATCAAAAGTGCTGAGAGAACCATTGTTACGCCTTTGTGCTTACTATCTGCTGTATGAAAAACGGGGCGGCGGCACGTCGACGGATTCGGTTGCGCATTTTCATCTCAATAATGGCGCGCAAGTCGAGCAGCTCAATTGGCAGGCTGATATGTCGGAGCGAGGTATCGCTCAATCGGCCGGTATAATGCTTAATTATCTCTATAATTTGAAAACCATCGACATTAATCACGAATCCTACCGCGCCGGTGAAGATGTGATTGCTTCATCACAAGTTAAAAATCTGCTAAAAAACTAAAAAGTGCCGAGGTCACAAATACCCCGGCACTTTCT
>CAJWIB010000121.1 GCA_913041095.1 uncultured Rhodospirillaceae bacterium
GCAGCTTTATGGCAGGTTTATATTTCCGTTCATGTGAAAAGCCTGATTAGCTTAAGCAACCCCCGAAACTCAAAATATAGGGAAATGGAAGATGGCTCAGCCACTTATGCCGAAGGCAACCGCCGTTTGGCTAGTAGATAATACGGCACTTACTTTTGATCAAATTGCCGATTATTGCGGTTTGCATAATCTCGAAGTTCAAGCAATTGCCGATGGTGAGGTCGCGCCTGGAATGCAGGGGCTAGACCCAACTGCTAATGGTCAATTAAACCGCGACGAAATTGTCCGCTGTGAAGCTGATGTCACAGCACGGATGGAAATGGCCAAGCCATCGGTGCCGATGCCGAAAGTACGCCAAAAAGGCGCCCGCTATACACCTATTTCTAAACGCCAGGATCGCCCGGATGCAATCTCATGGTTGCTGCGCAGTTATCCAGAACTTAGCGACGCCCAAATCAGCCGCCTCATCGGTACGACCAAGCCAACCATCAATGCGGTGCGGGATAAAACTCATCGCAATTCGGCTAACATTAAGCCGCAAAGTCCAATTTATCTTGGTCTTTGTGTCGCTGCTGATTTAGAGAAAATGATTGCTATTGCGCGGACTCGGGCGGGCACGACCCACACGCCGGCCCAACCCTTGCCACCGATTACAGCGAGTGAGCCAGAAGAAGAACCAGCCATTCTTCCGTCGCAGCCAAAAGAATCTGTAAGTACGGAACCGACAGCGGAAGACGTTTTTGGTGCAGCAACGGCACCCAAGCAGAAAGAAGACGAGCAAGCTAGTAGCTCGGATGTCTTCGGTACTGCACCGGCGGTACCAGCAGAAGAAAAACCGGCTGAAGAAAGTGCAGTAGAAAATCCACCAGCTGAAGAAAAACCGGACGAAGAAAGTACTGCAGAAAACGCATCCGCAGAAAATAAGCCGACGGAAGATAATTCAGCAGGCGCAACTGACTAGCAGGCGAGAAGCAATCGCAATGTTACAGTAATTATTGTCTAGGTGTATTTGTTTTCGGCGCTATTTAAAGCGCGTGCATACTTGCCAGTTCGTCTTTTATTCGAAGTTTTTGCCGTTTTAAATCGGCGACGAGCGTATCGTCGGGAAGGGGGCGTTTGTTTTCAATATCAATTTCTTGTTCAAGGCCGAAATGCTTAGATTTAAGCATTGATACTCGATCTTGCTCGTTCATAGATAAATCTCCAACTAAATCAAAGCTCCAACGTTTAGGATGTTAATCCCATCAGATTGGAAAATCCAGAAAAAAAACAGTAATAAAATGTTATAGAATTATTCAAAAAATGGCAGTTTTCTGGGAAAAAAATGAATTAAAACAGTAAAATCAAATGCTTAGGACTTAAGCGCTTGTAAAATTATCTGGATAATACTTTCTTCGTTTTCTGACATATCACCTGATACGGCTTTGAGATAATTAATCATACTCGACTCAGCCATACAAAGTTGCTCAACCGAAACCACCGTATCGCCGGTTGGAAAATCTGATAATTCGTGCCAGCCAGACTGGAAGAGAATCCATTGTTCGATTTTTTCGCCGTCAAGTTCACAACTCTTAATCGCCTGCCGCAATTCCTCTGATAGCTCACCGAGATTTATTGCCTGGTTCTGTTTCATGTCCAGTCTGATCTGGCGCAGCCGTTGCACCACACCGGTTTGCCAAGGCTCAATGACGGCCATAATTTCCGTCAGTTCGGCTGGCTCAAGTTTTTCTCCGCGCGCAACAGCCACCCAGCAGCAATAAAGTACGATATTTACATCGGCACCAAATTCATCCTGTAACGTCAAGCAGGCATCAGCCACACCTTCGCGGCAATAAAATTCGAGCGAGAAATGCCAAAATGGATTGTCTGCAATCACCTGATTTGATTCGCTCATTTGTTTCCGCTAATCGCCTAAAGATATGCCAAGGCCGCGCGCCGTCTGCACCAAAGTATCCGTGATATCGACTTCACGGGTACGTGTTGTTACTTCTTCTAACGGCAGATCAACAACTTGGCGATGCTGCCAGGCAACCATGCGGCCATTTTCGCCACTGGCCAAAAGATCTACGGCACGTACGCCAAAAGCCGAGGCAATAATCCGGTCGTGGCTATTGGGAATACCACCGCGTTGAACATGGCCCAATACTGTTACCCGGGTTTCGGCACCGGTTACTGCATTTATCTGCTCGCCCAACTGATCACCGATACCACCATAGCGTTTTTGGCCATGACAGTGTTCATTCATCAAAGCGTCACCATCGGCCGGACGGGCAGCTTCTGAACACACGATGAGTGCATGATGCCGCACCTGCTCATGCAGGGTTTTGATTTTATTGGCGATTGGCTCCAAGCGATATGGAATTTCCGGAATTAAAATGACATCCGCACCGCCGCCAATACCAGCACTGAGCGCAATGTGCCCCACATCCCGGCCCATCACTTCCAAAATCATAACCCGCTCATGGCTGGCAGCCGTTGGCTGCAGGCGATCAAGCGCCTCAACGGCGGTATTCACAGCAGTTGAAAAACCGACGGAAAATTCGGTTAACGGCACATCATTGTCGATGGTTTTAGGGACGCCGATAAAGTTGATGTCACCCAGTTTGGTTAAACGATTTAGAATATCGAGGCTGCCATCACCGCCGATGCCGATCAAACCTTCGAGTTCCAATTCCTTAAAACCTTCGGCAAACTCCTTCGAGCGATTTTTTCTACTACCATCCGGCATCGGAAAATCAAATGGATCGCCTTTGTTTGTCGTTCCTAAAATGGTGCCGCCCATACGCAAAATATTGCCGGTAAACAGTTTAAGCGTAAGTTCTTCGTATCTTGGTGGGCTATCCATCAACCCTTGCGTGCCATCATAGATGCCAAGAACACGCCAGCCATACCCCTCAATCGCCCGGTGGGTGACGGCTCGGATAACCGCATTTAAGCCGGCACAATCACCGCCGCTGGTGAGCACACCGATGGTTTTAATTGTTGAATTATTTTTAACCACTCTAATATTCCGAAATTAATTAAAATCAATTGTCCAAACACGCGATATTTTTGGTATTATACTATCTGGGTCAATTAAATCGAAACGACGTATGACTGACAACCTAGAAATCGAAAACCGGATTAAGGAGCTGAAGGATCAGCACCGCCAACTCGATGCCGAAATTGAGCAGCTTGCGGGTGAGCCGGATTTCGACCAAATCAAGCTGCAACGGCTCAAGAAAGAGAAGTTGGCGTTAAAAGATCAAATCAGCAAAATCGAAGCAGGTGAAGTACCGGATATCATCGCCTAAGCGGGCTGGCTCGATCTTGCTTTTTCGCTTGCCGTTAGGATCAATTGGTCTGGCTGGCCATTTGCCATAATTCCTTTGATCCCCAAACTATGGCAATCGGATACCCTTGCTCCGCCATGACAAAAGACGTGTTGCTCAACAGCTCATTCATTGCCACTGACTTGGCCGTTACTTCTTCTTCCTGGTAGAGATTTAATATCACCCCAAATTCGCCGTAATCCAAGGCCCCAAACACATCTACTTCATTGAGACAACTTCTGATAACGCCCGCCGCATGAATAAGATTACTATCTCTCAAACTAGCGCCTTGACGCTACCATAGATCATCCAGGCCACGGATTTTATAAACAACAGGAAGCTTGGCTCTTTGGTCCGGGCAACGTAGCTCAGCCGCATGGATTAAATACTGATCGAATGCATGGTGGCCTAACCACTAGCAGAAGTTCATGCAAATCCAGCGCTTCGATTAAATGGCTTCATGTTTTTTTGAAACCTCGGATTGCCACCGGATGGTGTCCATCTCATGCATGATAAGAGTCATCGCTTCATGGACCCGTAGTGTACATTGCTTGGAATCCCCATGACAAAGGCCGTGTTTTTAATTTGCCACGGCTTGCATTTAGGCGGTTTCGGTTGCCCTTGCGCAAACGCAGAGCGTTTATAGATAACAAAATAGGGACTACTTTGAGGATTGCTTCGCCATGCGAATCCAATTCTCGAATTACCGCATATTGCTCTAGTTCTCTAATATTAGCCATCATCCCATCTTCTCGGAAAACTCGTCAAAACTAGCATCTTCCGTAATTCAGGTAAATTGAAGCGAAAAATTCAAGGTTTTGTTGATCATCGGTGAAAATGCCAAAAAATTACAGAAATCGATAGCGGCATTTGCTTGCAGAGCGTTAAATGCCTCTTATAATGCCGCCCTTCCCGCCTTAATTGGCTGAAATTAGGAGTTTATCGATGGCCGGGTTTGATCCAATTGTTGGCATTATTATGGGTAGCCAGTCTGACTGGGCAACGATGAAGCACACGACGCTGACCCTGGAAAAACTGGGTATAGCCTATGAAGCAAAAATTATTTCGGCTCACCGCACACCTGATCGCCTGACAAAATATACCGAATCGGCCCGTGATCGAGGATTGCAGGTGCTGATTGCCGGTGCCGGTATGGCCGCCGCGCTACCTGGTGCTGCGGCTGCTTTGACTCCGCTTCCTGTTTTGGGTGTGCCGATAGATGGCAAAGTCATGGATGGCTTGGATGCTCTGCTCGCCATGGCGCAAATGCCGGGTGGTATTCCGGTTGGCACTCTGGCAATCGGCAAGGCCGGTGCCGTCAACGCCGCCGTGCTGGCGGCCAGTATTATCGCGCTTAGTAATGAAGAAGTTGCCGCTTCGCTCGATAAATTCAGGGCCAATCAAACCGCCGGTGTCGCAGAAGAGCCAGTAGACTAATATCTATCTAAAAGCCTTGCCAAATCCTGGACGCTGCAGCCGGTGAAGTGGTGCGATAATTTTTTTCAAACGCTGCTCAATTTTGTTTTGGATTTTAGGAATTTTCAGTATGCCTGCAATCCGGCGATCCAAAAAGGCATGGGTGTCAGCGAAGTCATCTGAATTATCTGACAACCAATACAAAATGGTTGAGCCGTAGACACCAGCGAGCAGACCACGCTTGGTATAATAGTTAAAATCAGTCGATTTATCGCCGGTGGCGTGCCAAATCGTATCCACCGTCTGCGAGGTGATTTGCATGCCGGTAAAATGATTGCCGGGCAGCGCTAAAAAAGTTAGAAGCCGGTGAAGTGATTCCCGGTGAGGTTCTAAAAGTTGCAGCCGCACTTGGACTCCGGTGACGATGCGCTCCCGCACCGGCATTTTCTCCAGCTCAAGCCCGGTCAATTTAGCCAGCATCTGGCGGTCAATATAATCACCGAAATGTTTGGCGGTTTCCCTAAGCCCTCCCGGAAACAACAATTGAACATCAGGTGTTTTGCCGCCGAGGTCATTTTGCCCAGCCGCCAGCGCTTTTTGGCTCCAACCGTCAAACAACACATGTGGCAGCATGGCCAGCAGAAGGCGGTCCCGATCCTCGGTAAATTTTATCTGCGGCATTAACCTTCCTCCGCAACTTGCAGTTCAGGATCAAAGCCGTCTTCGAGACCATGACCACGGCGCAAAAGTTCAATATTCCGGTTAGTTTCTTCGGCATAACCCAAGAGCTTTAAATCAGTCATTCGCATCGGATACAAAATGCCATCCAAGTGATCACATTCATGTTGTACCGCACGGGCATGAAAACCGCTGGCGACGCGTTCCTCACGTTTTCCCGCCGGCGTGGACCAGGAATATTTGATGTGAGAATAGCGCTCAACTGCGCCCTTTAGATTCGGCACCGACAAACAAGCCTCCCAATCCAAATTTGTCTTATCGCTCAGCGGTTCGATGACTGGATTGATCATAATCGTTAACTCTGTCTCACTTTCTTCTTCATCCTCACCGCTCCGGCTTTCGGGGGCAAAAAATATCACCACGCGCTTTGAGACATGAACCTGCGATGCCGCCAAACCAATTCCAGCAGAATCTTGCAACGTATCGATCATATCATTGATCAAACGTGCGATTCCTGGATCTGTGGGATCATCAACGGTTTCGGCGATCTGATGCAAAACCGGATGTCCCATGCGGGCAATTTTTAAGATAGCCATGGACGGAATATGGCCTAAAAAACTCTTTGATCCAACGATTTAGCAAAAAAAAAGCTACATTTTTACAAAAAAATACCATTTGGAGGTTAGAACCCCTTCCCAAGCCATAACTAGCATGTTAGAAGGCCCGACCTTAATGACTATTTGCTACAGGAGTAAGCAAACCCGTGCACGTATTTGTCCGTGATAATAACGTCGATCAGGCCCTTAAGGCGTTGAAAAAGAAAATGCAGCGCGAAGGTGTTTTCCGGGAAATGAAACTACGTCGTTCTTTTGAAAAACCATCTGAACGTAAAGCTCGAGAAAAAGCAGAAGCCGTCCGACGCGCTCGGAAGTTAGAACGCAAGCGTCTCGAACGCGAAGGCTTCTAAAACTTCCCTCTTCAAAACAATTGATAAAAATAATAGAAAACGGCCCCCAATCTGAGGACCGTTTTTTGATAAATATTTGGCTGCTCTAGCCGAGTGCTTGGACGATACTTTCGGTCATCGCCTTAGCATCATCAAACAGCATCATGGTATTGTCCCTAAAGAACAGCTCATTATCTACGCCAGCGTAACCAGAGGCCATTGAGCGTTTGATAAAGAGCACGGTTTGAGCATTTTCGACCTCAAGGATCGGCATGCCGTAAATCGCACTCGTTGGATCGGTTTTCGCTGCCGGATTGGTGACATCATTGGCGCCTATGACAAAAGCCACATCCGCTGTCGAGAACTCGGTATTAATCTCTTCCAGCTCAAATACTTCGTCATAGGGCACATTGGCTTCAGCCAGCAACACGTTCATATGACCCGGCATCCGGCCAGCGACGGGATGGATCGCATACGAAACATCCACGCCCTCTTCTTTCAACAGATTGCACATCTCTCGTAGTGCATGCTGCGCTTGCGCCACCGCCATGCCGTAACCCGGCACGATGATAATTTTGCTGGCGTTTTTCATGATGAAAGCTGCATCATCGCCGCTTCCTGATTTAACCGACTTGTCGCCACCACCGGCACCAGCAGTAGGACCGGCAACTTCGCCACCAAAGCCACCGAGCAGAACATTAAAAATCGAGCGGTTCATGCCTTTACACATGATATAGCTGAGGATCGCGCCAGAGGAACCAACAAGGGCGCCGGTGACGATCAAAGCTGTATTACCGAGGGTAAAACCGATGCCGCACGCCGCCCAACCCGAATACGAGTTCAGCATTGAGACGACCACCGGCATATCAGCGCCGCCAATTGGCACAATAATCAGGAAGCCCAGTATGATCGATAAAGCGACGACCACCCAGAAAGCATTGGGGTCGTTGGTTT
This sequence comes from uncultured Rhodospirillaceae bacterium, assembly GCA_913041095.1. GTDB lineage: Bacteria > Pseudomonadota > Alphaproteobacteria > Rhodospirillales > UBA2165 > TMED23. The sequence continues at coordinate 7,306 of CAJWIB010000121.1, forward strand.
GGACGAGCCACACCACCGTTGCCACTAAGGCAATCCCGAGGATAGCGTTAAGCGCATGCTGTCCCTTGAACACCAAAGGCGCGCCACTGAGCATTCCCTGTAGCTTACCAAATGCGATTAAAGAACCGGAGAACGTGATGGCGCCAATCGCGGTGCCAAGTGACATTTCGATCAGGCTCGCAGCTTGAATATTACCAAGGACGCCAATGCCATAGGCTTCCGGAGAAAAGAACGCGGCGGCGGCAACAAACACGGCGGCCAAGCCAACAAGTGAGTGAAAGGCCGCAACCAATTGCGGTAAAGCCGTCATCTGGATTTTAAGCGCCACCACCGTACCGATGAA
>CAJWIB010000122.1 GCA_913041095.1 uncultured Rhodospirillaceae bacterium
GGCAAAGGGGACGTCATCGACCAAATCCGAAAGCTGGGCAGTTGCCTCTCTGGCGTCAAATTTGTCATCAAGAAGCGCCCTAAAACATTCGGCCACTGCCACCATATCAATCGCCTGGGGTGATAGCCGAAAATGGCTCACACCAAGCTCACGCAGGGTTGAGAGTTCGCCCGCCAAATTGCAATAATTATGCGATAGGGTTTGCGTTCCGTTGACAGCCAGAAAATCTTTACCGTCGACGGTTGTTAATTTCATGCCGTCCAAGTCTTCACCGCAGACGAATTGGCAATTATCTTTATGGAGATTTCGTGATCTGGCGTGATAGCAGCGTGCCGATATTGCCAGCGGTAGCCGGCCGAAAACCTGACCTTCCAGATCGACGCCAGTTTTTGCCAGCTCACCGATTGTCCTTGCAGCGAGCTCCGGCGGCAGGACAATGCGCTTGGCGCCCCGTTCAGCAAAAAAGTTAGCAGTGCCTTCATTATAGGTGCTGATATAAGGACCGACGATATGCGGCTCACCACTAAGATACGAGATCGCAGATAGGTCATTGGCTTCCACCAAACTGTCGGCTTGCTCGGCAAGCTCACTTACCCCTTCCAGCTCCCGATTATTCATAACCAAAGCGAGGCTGGAGAAGACCACTTCTTTACCAGCAGCGGTCAATCGTTCGGCCACTTCTAGAATATGCTCGGCATAAAACGGAAGCCGTTTGGAGCAGACCACCTCGCCGAGATAGACCACCTCTACCGGTGCTTCATCGGTGATTTCAAAATAGAAATCCCGCCAGCGTTCAGCTGACCAATTAAACAGAACCGGACCGAGAGTGAGTTTTGCTGTCATAATCTCTACCTTACCGCCACGTCTTTTGGTAGGCACCCGTAGTCTCCTGGCCGCCTTCGGTGAGAAGACTCATATCGAGATCAGGCAGCGCTTCACCTCGGGAAGCGGCATCAACCGCCTTGCGAAAGGCGCTGACAACTTGCGTGACATAGGCACGGCCCCGTTGGCGGCCTTCAATTTTGAGCGCTGTGACCCCCGCTTTCATCAAGGCATCCAGCATGGTAATGGCGTTGAGAGAAGTTGGGTCTTCAAACAAATAGGAGACGCTACCTTCAACCGAAAAGCGGCCTTTGCAGAGCGTCGGGTAACCTGCCGCCTCGTCTTCGCCAAAGGAATTGATGGTAAAATCACCGAGTTTAGAGACCAGCTGGCCGTCAATTTCTTCATAATGCACATGGCTGGCTGGTGAACAGACGCCGTTCATATTGGGCGATTGACCGGTGACATAAGATGACAACGAGCAACGCCCTTCAGCCATCACGCAGAGCCCGCCAAAAACAAACACTTCGGTCTCGACCGGAACGTCAGCGTTGAGGGCAGCTATTTCCTCGACAGTCAGCACTCGCGGCAGCACAACGCGCTTAACATCAAACTCACGGGCATAAAAGCGGATCGCTTCGGTGTTGGAAGCCGATGCCTGTACGGATAAATGCCGGCGCAGCTCGGGATGATGCTCAGCTGTATAGGCCAGCAAGCCGATATCGGCGAGAATAACCGCATCTGCGTCCACGGCTTCGGCATCCCGGACAGCGTCATGCCAGGATTCTGGATTACCTGCTTTGGGAAATGTGTTAATCGCCACCAACACTTTGGCGTTATGGTCGTGGGCATAAGCGACGCCATCAGCCAATTCTTTGCGGCTGAAATTAAGGCCTGGAAAATTGCGTGCATTGGTCTCGTCTCTAAAACCCAGATAAACAGTATCAGCCCCAGCATCGACGGCGGCCCGCAAGGAAGCAGGCGTGCCAGCCGGGCAAACAAGTTCTAGCTTCTTGGTGGCAAGGGATTTGTTCATCGGGCCGCATTCCAGTCGGTGGTTACCGCATTTTTGAACTCAGCGGCAAAACGCAACGGCCCAGCAAGGAGCCCTAATATAGCAAGGAAATCTTCAAACAAGTCGATCTCGTCGCTGTCGACCGCATTGCGTAATACCAAAACCGCTTCGGTATCACCTCCAACCGTTAATTCACGCGAGAAAAACAACGCATCGCCATCGAGCCGCCCTTCCAACAGATCAATCAACATCGGCAGCGGGCCATGAATAATTGCTGTCGCGATATCTGTATTCACTTCCCTGCACGCCAATATTGAGGGACGGGCTCCCGCAGGACGCATGGCAAAAATAAATGGCAGATCTATCGGATCAATAACGAAAAGCGGGTCGCCGAGTTCGTCGAGACGTTCAAAGACAGCCGGGTGTTGACGGCGCATAACCATCAGTGCGGCGGCCAGTAGAGGTTGGAGAGGCGCCAACGGCAAAACTGACAGGGGCCGGCTTAAAAAGGCAGCAACATTAAGCGGTGATAATCGAGTAGCCATTTCCCCTCCCCCCGGCTGACCAGATCAGCAAGGATCAAAAGGGCAGACGGTGGACTAATACACTATGTCACAGTCATTTTGGGCTCACCTTCGCCAAGTTCGCCGATAATGCAGGCATAGTCAAAGCCAGCATCATGGAAGGTTTTGAGAACTTTCTCAGCCGCTTCCGGCGGACACGAAGCCAACAGACCGCCACTGGTTTGCGGGTCCATCAACAGGTTCTTCTGCCATTGTGCCATGCCGTCTGGAACAACAACCTGATCGGCGAAACTGTCCCAATTGCGATCAGCCGCGCCAGTATTGTAACCCTGCTGAGCATAATTGAGCACAGTATCCAGCATCGGCAATTGGTCCCAGACAAGTTTGGCTGACAGACCAGTTCCTTTGCAGAGCTCAAATACGTGACCACACAGACCAAAGCCGGTTACGTCAGTTAATGCATTGATTTCGGTCAAGGCAGCCAATTCTACGCCGACAGAATTGAGTTGGGTTGTGCTTTCAATCATGATTTTATAGCCCTTAGGATCAAGCTCATCTTTGTTCATGGCGGCGCCCAAAATACCGACGCCGAGACCTTTGCCAAGTATCAGCACATCGCCCGCCTGGCCATCTGAATTACGTTTAATTTTGTCGGGATGGATCAAGCCATTAACCGCCAAACCATAAATCGGTTCTTTAGCGTCAATCGTGTGGCCACCGGCAACCGGCACGCCTGCCACTTCACAAACTGCAGCGCCACCAGCTAAAACTTTGGATATATCTTCATCTGATATTGAATTGACTGGAAAACCGGCAATCGCCAGTGCCATGATTGGCTGGCCACCAATCGCATAGATATCCGAGAGCGCATTGGTCGCAGAAATTCGGCCAAAATCGAAGAGATCATCGACAATCGGCATAAAGAAATCGGTCGTTGCGACCACGGCTTGTTCATCATTAATTTTATAAACAGCCGAATCGTCACCGGTTTCAACGCCTACCAGCAAGTTTGGATACTTGGTAGCGGGCGGTAATTTAGAAAGTATGCCGTCAAGCACCGACGGTGCTACTTTACAACCTCAACCGCCGCCGTGAGACAACTGGGTCAAGCGAAAATCGCCAACCATGTCCAGATTTCCTTTAGTTAGTTATAGTTCTGGATAACCTTATAGCGGGTCAAAGGGTGGGTAACCAATCACAAAATAGAGAATTCGGGCACCTTTTGATTCTTAGTCTTTGGCGGGTGATTCATACTTTGCCTTTGATACGGAAATAAGATTGATTTTACCAGCAGACATGAGGATCGGCATATGGGGAGCTGGATTGGTGCCAGGACAGACAGTTGTGTCAACAGAGCTATCCAAGAAAATTGGAGATGCCTGGCCCTAAGCGATCTACTTGCCCGTATAATCTTTGCCATTTTCCCGCTCTTTTTTAATTCTCACAGGTTTTTGACAGGTTCGCTCTATAGCGTCGGCTGTCTTGAAAGCTGCCTTATCTAATTATTTAAAATAACTTTACGAATAATTGGGCATGCTTATACTAGTAAAAATTACCTGAAATCAAGCGGCCGCGTAATATGAACCGCAAGGGAAGTTTTCGGTCGCAAAAAATTAACAATGACATTACGCTAGGAGGTGTTTAGTGCTAAAAAAAACCATCATCACGGTCGCGGCAGTTACTTTTTTGACAGGTGTTTCCACGGCTAAAGCCGAAACCACTTTTACTTTCTCATCCTGGATTCCCTGGACTCACCCGCTGAACACGACACTTTTTATGCCGTGGATGGCTGAGGTTGAATCACAAACTAAGGGTAGGGTAAAGTTCCGACGTCTCCCCAAGCCAGTCGCGCATCCAAGGGCACATCTCGACGCCGTGCGCACTAATCAGGCCAACGCCGGAATGAGCGTTCACGGCTATTCACCGAAACGTTTTGCCGCCTACCTATTCGCTGAGCATCCGTTCATAGGTGACCGGGCGGAAGCTTCGTCCATCGCATTGTGGCGCACCCATGCAAAATTCTTGGCGAAAAAAAATTACTATAAAGGCACTCAGTTGATCGGTGTAAACACTCATGGCCCGGGCGTGATTCACCATTCAAAAAAACATATTCTGTCCATCGGCGACATGAAAGGTCAGAAGATGCGGACTGGTGGACCGATTCCACGCGCTATTGTCGCGGCCTGGGGCGGCGTACCCATTCGGCAGCCCGCTCCCAAATCCTATGAACTGCTTTCAACCGGCGTGGTGGACGGCATCACCTTTCCTTACGAATCGCTGCCGGGTTTCAAGATTACCAAGCTGGTGCCCTATTCCACTTATATTCCTGGCGGCCTCTACAGCTCCGGCATGTATATGATGATCAGTAAAAAGAAATACGACTCCCTTTCCGCTGGAGACCGTAAAATTATCAATGGATTATCAAATGAAGCATATGCAAAATTGGCGGGCAAGGCCTGGGACACCATCAACGATCGGGGTCTGGCCACAGCCAAGAAAGCCGGCAACAATATTGTTACGGCGTCCGATGAAATCATCAATGCGGTCAGGAAGCTGAACGTTAAGTTCGAAGCTGACTACATGGCTGCTTCAAAAAAAGCGGGCGTGGATGGCGGCGCAGTGCTGGCCTACTTTAAAGGTGAAATGAAGAAATTGACCGGCAAATAAAACGTGAGTTCTAGCGGTACCAACTCTTCTAAAAGCAAACCTAATCCACTGGTGTTCTGGCTCGGTGTCTTACCGGGCCGGACACTAGCGGCAATTTCCTGTTTTCTGCTTTTCGTCATGATGGCGTTGACCTTTATCGACGTCTCAGGACGCTATTTGTTCAACAGCCCTTTACCGGCGCTGCATGAAATCATTTCCTTCATGATGCCTGGTTTGATTTTTTGCGCTTTGCCCATGATCTGCCGGCAGGAAGGCCATGTCACTATTGATTTATTGGATATATTTTTGTCGAAAAATGTCAAACGGTGGCAGGGTTTGTTCGTTAATACTGTAAGCTTTAGTGCCATGGCGTTCGTCAGTTGGCGGTTAGCGGAAAAGTCGACCTCCCACTTTGAATTTGGTGAAGTTACTGATGAGCTTTATATTGACCTGTGGCCGTTCAGCCTAGGTATGTCTATTCTGTCCGCCATCGCTGCCATCGCGTTGATAGCCAATGTTGCAGATTACCTTACTGGGACCAAAACAGCAGCCATAGCACACAAGGTCGAAACAGCGTGACCGAGGCATTATTTGGTTTTGCAGCACTGTTAACGCTGTCGTTTATGCGTGTCCCCATCGCCTTTTCCATGATGATTGTCGGTTTTTTTGGCATGGCAGTCGTTAACGGATTTGAAGGCGCTTTGGCCAATGTGGGCCAGACCGCTTTCGACTCGGCGATCAATTACGAACTTTCCGTCGTTCCTTTATTTGTTCTAATGGGAAATTTTGTCACCCGGGCCCGTCTATCGGAAGAACTTTACGAAGCTTCTAACGCTTTTCTGGGTCACCGCAAAGGCGGCTTGGCCATGGCAACCATCGTTGCCTGTGGCGGCTTCAGTGCCGTCTGCGGATCCTCCTTGGCAACGGCCGCCACCATGGCGAAGGTCGCCATGCCTTCCATGCGCCGCTACGGCTATGACGATGGTTTAGCGGCAGGAGCCATCGCCGCCGGCGGCACATTAGGTATCCTGATCCCGCCGAGCGTTCTGTTGGTGATCTATGGCATCCTGACCCAGACTAATATCGGCAAGCTTTTCGCTGCCGGAATTCTGCCCGGCATCATCGGCATCATTTTTTACCTGCTGGCTGTGCGCGTCATGATCACCTTGAAACCCGAACTGGGTCCGCCTGGCAAAAGATCAAGCTGGACGGTCCGTTGGCAAACCATGCGGGGCGTCTGGGGCGTCGTAGCTCTCTTTGTCTTCGTCATGGGCGGTATCTACGGCGGTGTCTTCAGCCCTACCGAAGCTGCTGGAATCGGTGCTGCGGGAGCTTTTTTCTTTGCCGTCATGCGCCACACGATGACCCGGCATGTCTTTTACGAAGTCCTGATTGAAAGCGCCGCTACCACCGCCATGCTTTTCACGGTACTAATCGGCGCATTACTGTTCGCCAACTTCATTAATCTCAGCACTTTCCCAGACACGCTTTTATCCATCGCTGGCAGTTTCAAGGATCAACCTGATCTGGTTATCTTGGCTATTCTGGTGATCTATATCTTTCTGGGCTGTGTGTTCGAAAGCCTTTCCATGATTTTGTTAACGGTCCCCATCTTTTTCCCGCTCGTTCAGCAATTAGGTTACGATCCCGTTTGGTACGGTATTGTCGTAGTCGTGATCACCGAGATTAGCCTGATTACGCCGCCGGTAGGCCTAAATGTATTTGTGCTTAGGGGAGTCCTTCCGGATGTCCGGACGACGACTATTTTCAGAGGCGTCACGGCTTACTGGATTGCAGATCTGTTTCGCCTGACAGTGATTGTCTGGTTTCCGGCCCTGTCCCTATGGCTACCAAGTTTCGTCAGATAACAAAATTCCCGAAGGTAAACTATGGAAATTATTCGAAAAGGATTATCATTCCGCCGTTAGGCAAGCCACCGGCCCATCTCGAAAACGGCTGGGTCGAGCGCGCAAATAAATTAGGCGTTAACGGCAGGGTAGCCCTGAACTACTACCGGTCTCAGATTACCGGCGGTTAGTAAAACGGTCCAGGGTAATATTGAAAAACGAAGTTAGGTTGGTCTAACCGCAGATAACGTTGACGAGGGCTTGTCGTTTCTCGGTTTTAACGATTTCCCAGGCGCGTTTTAGCGTAGGAATAAGGTCCTCGGGATCCGTGACACGTTTGCCCCAGCCTCCGCTCGCCTCAACGACTTTTTCGAATGCCGGCGACGGGTCCAGATGCACGAGCGGCATTCTGTTGCTCGAAATCGCCCGCCCGTTCGGATAGACGGATTGAACAGCCCGGCGAATAGCTTCCCAACCTGAATTATTAATGACCACGGTTAACATCGGGAGATTTTCCGCTGTGGCGACGTAGTGGCTAGGTATCGGATTGGCGAACATGTATGCGCCGTCGCCCAGCACGACAATGACGTCTTTCTCGGGCGCCGCCAGTTTTGCACCCAGTCCGGCCCCAAGAGACCAGCCGAGGCCTCCTACCGGCGGCCCGACAAAAAGCGACCAAGGGTGGTTCAGTTCCATGTGATTCACGTTCAGTCCAACCTCATTGACAATGACCGTATTGTCGTCGGAAACAGCGTCAATGCAGGCCGAAAGCCAAACCGGATCGATGGGCA
>CAJWIB010000123.1 GCA_913041095.1 uncultured Rhodospirillaceae bacterium
TTAGATTTTATTAAGTGCTTCCTGGTGATGGCGCACCGATGCAGTACCAAAGCAGCAAAAAATCACTTTCGCCGGGTTTTCATGATCGGCTAGAAACCCAGCTACTGTTGAGACTGCTATCTCTGCGGCCTGAGCAGAGGGAAAGCGGTACACACCAGTGCTGATGGCCGGAAAAGCAATCGATTGAATATCTTGGTCTCTAGCAATTTCCAGCGACCGCCGATAGCAACTTGCGAGCAATTCATCCTCATTAGCGGTCCCACCCTGCCACACCGGTCCGACCGTGTGGATGACAAAATTAGCTGGTAAATTGTAGCCGTTGGTTAGTTTGGCTTCACCGGTCGGACAGCCATTTAAAGTACGGCATTCTGCCAACAACTCCGGCTCGGCCGCCCAGTGAATAGCGCCGTCTACACCGCCGCCACCTAGCAATGATTCGTTGGCTGCATTAATAATGGCATCAATTTGCAGCGTCGTTATATCAGCTTCAACAATCTCAAGATTAGACATTTGGTTAATTTTGCTATTTTAATTTAAGTGATCGCTTCGGCTGGCGGCACATATTCTAAACCCAGATCATGGGCAACCGCTTCATAGGTGACGTGACCTTTATGAATATTAAGCCCGTTCATCAAATGCGGATCGTCTTTCAAGGCTTGCTGGTAGCCTTTAATGGTGAGATCGATGACAAAGGGCAAGGTCGCATTGTTGAGCGCCCGGGCCGAGGTGCGGGCGACTGCACCCGGCATGTTGGTGACACAATAATGGACGACATCATCAACGATGTAGGTCGGGTCGGCATGGGTGGTAGGTTTGCTGGTTTCAAAACAGCCACCTTGATCAATCGCCACATCGACGACGACCGAGCCTTTTTGCATCTGTTTGATCATGTCTTTGGTCACCAGCCGGGGGGCGGCGGCGCCCGGGATCAACACCGCGCCGATCACCAAATCAGCGCCGGTGACATATTGCTCAACGGTTTCCATGGTTGCGTAAATGGTATTAAGCGTTGGCCCAAACTGCATATCTAATTCGTTCAGCCGGGGCAGAGATTTATCGATCACCGTCACCGAGGCTTCGAGCCCCATCGCCATCCTGGCCGCATTGGTGCCGACAACGCCACCGCCGAGCACAACGACTTTCGCCACCGGCACACCAGGTACGCCACCCAGCAGTATACCCTTGCCGCCTTTCTCTTTTTCGAGACAAAGCGCGCCAACTTGGATCGACATGCGGCCGGCGACCTCACTCATGGGTGCCAATAACGGCAAGCCGCCCTGGTCATCTGTGACGGTTTCGTAGGCAATGGCGACGCAGCCGGAATCGACCAGGCCTTGTGTTTGTTCCGGCTCAGCGGCCAAGTGTAGATAGGTGAACAATACCTGATCCTGGCGCAACATCGAAATTTCAGAGGTTTGCGGTTCTTTAACCTTGATGATCATATCTGCCGTTTCAAACACATCGGCGGCAGTGGGTAAAATTTCAGCACCAATTGTAGCAAAATCACTATCCTCAAAGCCAACACCCGCACCAGCGTTTTGTTCAACAACAACTTCGTGGCCATTATGGATCAACTCGCGGACACTCGCCGGCACAAGCCCGACCCGATATTCGTGAACTTTAATTTCTTTCGGTACGCCGATGCGCATAGTCCGCTCCTGTTCTAATGCTTAAATTTAAACATAGTTCGCTAACTCAGAGAAACATCATAATTTTAACGCGCCGTCCTATGCTACTCAAGGCCCACAATAACTGATGACAATATGCCAAAAACGATACTCGTCTATGCTGGCCGCTGGAGCAATTTATCGCCCTCGCTAAATTGCAAGTGGCCACCGGGCAGACACCGGTTTTTATTTTGGGCCTGCAAGAAATTGACTGGCAAGCAGAGATTGCAGCGGTTGTGCCGGAAGCACTGTTCCCATTGCAACAGGATGGTCTGGAAGAGGCACATAATTATGCGCCACAATTGACCATAACGCTTGCCCAGCGGTTAGCGCTGGCGGCATCCAATGATTCTGGAACCGGTCATATGTTAGCCACCGGTGGGGCCGAGTTGATCTCACTGTTTGGCCGGACGGTGCCGGAAAAATTCACGCCGATGGCCTGCAACCTCACCATCATCCGGGCCCAGGACTGTGGCGGGCGTGAAATGGATTTTATCCCCGTGGAAGCTCTCAGCGAGGCAATTGAGGAAGAGTTGGTGAATTAACCGGCTGGCGCTTAATCATATAGACCAGCAAAATCAGTCCCGGCAAAGCGGCAAGTGTCGTCAGTAAGAAAAACACTGGCCAGCTTACTTGATCAGCGACCCAGCCTGAGCCCGAGGTCATCACGGTTCTTGAAAACGCCATAAAAGATGTCAGCAGCGCGTATTGCGTCGCTGTGTAGGCAATATTGCAAAGGCTTGAAAGATAGGCGACGAAAGCCACCGTCCCCATACCAGTGGTGAAGTTTTCAATGGCAATGGTGATCGCTAGCATTTCCTGGCTGTAACCAACCCAGCTTTGCAAGACAAAGACCAGATTGGATGCGGCCATGAGCACTCCGCTGACCAATAGTCCCCGCATGATCCCGGTTTTCGCCAGCAGCAAGCCGCCAAATAAGCCGCCGATAATAATGGGCGGGAAGCCGACCAGCTTAGCGATGGTGCCGATCTCGGTGTTGCTAAATCCCAGCTCAAGAAAAAATGGGATTTTCATCACCGCTAATACCGCATCACCAAATTTATACAGCAAGATAAATAAAATAATCAGCAGCCAATTTGGTCGAGTGAGAAATTCGATAAAAGGACAGAACACGGAGCCATAGAGCCACGCGATTGCGTGGGTGATGCTTTCCGGCAAATGAGCATTGCGCTCGAGAAAGTTCTCGGCAGTTCGTTCAAGAGCTACCGCTTCATCCGACATGGGCACACTTGGTTCAGGGTTTAGCAAGATGGCAACAATTCCGATACTAACGGTGAGCGCCAGACCGGTAAAAACAACCTGCCAGGAAACCAGATCTGCAAATATCAGGGCCACCGCAGCACCGCCCCAGAACGCCAGCCGCCAGCCATTGATTGCCAGAGCCGCTCCGGCAGCTAATTGATCTTCCTCCAAAATTTCAATCCGGTAGGCATCAATGACAATATCCTGGCTTGCCGATGCAAATGAAACCGTTAAGGCAAACACTGCCGTCCACCAAAGACTGTTTGCCGGATCGGAAAAACCTAGTTTTATGATGGCGGCGATCAGCACAAATTGCGTGACCAACACCCAGCCTCGCCTGCGCCCAAACATTCGGGTTATGACTGGTAGCGGCACCCGGTCCATGATCGGCGCCCATAAAAATTTAAGGGCGTAGGGCAGGCTGACCAGCGCAAACAAGCCAATAGTTGTTTTACCGACGCCGGATCCTGCCAACCACGCTGTCATCGGATCCGCCAGCACACCAAAGGGCAGGCCGCTGGAAAAGCCTAGAAACAGCATCGCCAAAACCCGTCGGTCCAAATAGACGCTTAAAGCTTGAATCCAATTTCGCGTGCTCATGTAGCCAGCACTTCGTCAATGGCGACTAGTATTTGCGTCTCTTGCAGTCCGGCGACGCAGGGAAACATACCTTTCTCGTTAGGCAAGTTGCAGCTGCCGAGACAACCTTCGCAGTCCATCGGCGTGTAGATAAAACGTACATTTTCCGGTTTGATCTCCGGTGCGTATGGCACAATCTCGCCAACATAAGCGGCACTTGCCAAACAAACGATCGGCGCGCCAACTGCCACCGCCAAATGCATTGTCGCCGTATCGACCGAAACCACCAAGTGAGCCTGCTTAAGCTTAGGCGCTAAAATTTCAAAAACTGCGCTGTCAAATTCAACATTTGACCACTCCAAGAGAGGTTTAAAATCTAAGTTGGCGTCAAGATCATCTGATGTACCCGTAATAACAAAATCAAATTCGTCGCCGAGATATGCCATAATTTGCTCAAACAGTTCGGGCGGCGACTGTTTTTCTTTTACCGCTGAGAATGGCACCAGGATTACGGTCGGGCGGGTAAACGCGTTACCTGGATTTACCCGGCCCTCCGGCAATTGCACCAACGGTGATGCTTGTTCCGTTCCGGTCAGCCAATCGGCGAAGCGTGACCAGCGCAGTACTTTATCCAAATGCACTGGTCCACTGTCAAAAAGGCGGCTGTAGAGGGTGCGATTTTTTGTCAGTTCCTTGTCATATTTAACCCAGGCGCGCGGCTCCATGGCTAGGGCTTCCGGCGCGGCGCAGGCTTTAACAAATGCATCATCAAGCTTAGGATGGCGCAAATAATCGGTGCTTACAACCAGCCGATAGTTGGCCTTGTAGAGCTGGTTTAAAGTTTTCTTACGATATGATCGGTCCTTGTGAAAGGCTGTATAGTCAACCGGTATAATGTCAATTCTTTCGCCGAATAAAAAAGCCATTTTGGCGGCATCGTGGCGTAAAATTAAAGTGATAGACTCATCGAGTTCGGCAATTTGACAGAGACGATCAAGGATCAGCGATAACAGAACCGTATCACCCAATCCGCCGGAAGAGATGAACAATACACCCGAGGGTTCATCGCTACGTTTCTTAGCTGGTGAACAAAACGCAGGCATAACCATCAATCCTCAATACTACGTTCTAAAATGCCGAAAAAATTAGCCGACCATATTTCCGGTGGGCTCATCAGAATCGCCGATAGGAATTTATGAAATATTTTGTCCATTAAGCGCCGTTTAGGCGAGCCGGATATTTGTTCAAAACATTTGACACACTCAAATCCTCCGGCGAGCGCTAATTGGCGGAGACTTAGCGGGCTATAAGCAGCATGATGAGTTAGATCACCAAATTGATAGGATAGTCCCCACGGTGATGAGGCATTCGGTAGGCGCACAATGATCGATCCATTAATATTCAACATGGCCGCTAAATTATGCAGCAAATTAACTGCCACGTTTGGTTCAAAATGTTCCAACACGTCAAACATGACTATACGGTCAAATTTTTGATTTATGGAAGTGCGCTCCGCTTCATCTAATATGTTTACATTTCTAAAATGCGCCAAAACATCATCAGGGATGTGATTTTTCAGCTCATTATCTGAATCAATTCCGATAAAATTCTTAACTTTCTTGTGTTTTAGATAACTCAAAAACAACCCGGAACCGCAGCCAATTTCTAAAACCGAATACTCCGGCGTGCAAGCGACTGGCAGCCAAAACTCTCGATCAAATTGGTGAATGATTTTTTCGTGTAGATCGGGCGTGCTGTAGGATTTATAACGATTATAGCTATCGTAAAAATCAACCATTTTTCTATCTTTTCTCGATATTCAATTCGTTGATCACAACCTAATCAGCGTTCAATTCCAAAGTATCAAACATACCTTTAAACGTATCTATTTAATTGTTATAGCTACGTGAATAACAAAATAACTATTCCCATTTTTTTTGGGAATGTACATAGTTCCAGGTAACTCAACGTCAATCTAATAATCCACCCCTAAAATATGTTTTTTGGTGTGGCATCTTGACTATAAATTCATTTATCCTCAACGCATGCAAAAAAATAAATTACTTTGACTTTTTTGGTATGGGATTTATTGATTCCGATCTATCTGTTTCCCAGACTGTAACATTCATGGTTAAGTATTATTTCTTTGGCATAAATTTGGAGCTAAAATAGTCATGAAAAAATGCTCTGGTACTAATCTCACCAACTTTGAGAAATCGGCGGCTCAAAAATATTGAGCGGCATGCGGTCATGGGGCAGCAGTATGGCGCCCGGCAGGGAAAAGATTAGCAGGATTTGTGGCAGGTCTTCAAAAGGTAATCCGAAGGGGTCATCCATATTTTGGGGCATTACGAGAACAACACAGCCGACATTTTGCGGCGGCCCTCAACCGTGATAGGATCAGCATGGCCGAGCGCTTCGAAAATTTTCAACAGCTGGGTCTTTGCCGCATCGTCATTCCATGTCCGGTTGCGTTTAAAAATTTCAACCAATTCTTCGATTGCCGCCTCGGTTTGCCCGGCACCGTAAAGCGCTAGAGCATAATCGTAGCGCGCCTGGTGATCATCGGGACTAGCATCGACGGCAGCTTTAAGCTCATCAGCCTCGCCGGTGTCGGCGGTTTGTTCATCCAATTCCAGAGCGGTCTGCACGGCAGAAATCGGCTCCGTGGTTAACAGTTCTTCGGTGAGACCACCCAGATAATTCCGCGCCTGATCCATTTCACCCGCCGCCATTAGGCATTTAAGCTGACCGGCATGGGCGTCGGCGTTGAGCGAATCTTGCGTCAAGATCTGATTATAAATTGCGCTCGCCGTGGTCGGATCGCCCGCCGCCATATGGCTATTGGCTTGCTCCATTGCTTGATCGATCGGCGAGCCAGTTCCGCCGGTAAGCTTTTCGATAAACTGCCTGAGCTGGCTTTCCGGCAGAGCGCCATTAAAGGCATCCGCCGGGCGGCCATCTTTAAAAGCGTAAACCATCGGGATCGACTGCACCCGCAATTGCTGCGCCAAGGCCTGGTTGTCATCGATGTTGATTTTAACCAATTTAACCTGACCGCTATATTCAGTGATGAGTTTTTCAAGCACCGGCGTCAATTGTTTACAGGGCTCGCACCAGGGCGCCCAAAAATCAACAATCACCGGCACCTGGGCTGAGGCATTGATGACATCTTCGGCAAAACGCTCGGTATCAGACTCGATGATTAACCCGCCGCCGTCACTTCCGGTGGGTGTGTTTATCTTTGCTTCGGTACCACCGCCATCAAGAATCGCTGTCATTTTTCTGCCTTTGTCTAAAACTCAAAAGTTGCTCTATTTAACTGCATAATTGGCATAAGATTATTCATATGCAAGCTCGGAACGGCCTAAATCGCCACAATCCGTGCCTGATGCCCGCAATCTTCCAAAAATCGCAGCAAATCAGCGGATTTTATGGTGGTTGTCGCAGCGTTATGGAGAGGGTGATAATTAAGGGTCTTATGGGCCAGCATTTCTTCATCCAGGACAAATTGGACCACCCGCGATGTTTCATTGATAGCGGCAAAAGGCGTCACCGAGCCAGGCTCAATGCCGAGATACTCGACCATCAATTCGGGTTTGCCAAAGGATAGCCGCGCTGCGCCCAACGCTTTTTGCAGCACGTTCATATTGACGCGTTTCTCCTCCAACGCGACGAATAGCCAGAACGCCCCTTTTTTGTCTTTGAGAAACAGGTTTTTGCAGTGACCACCCGGCATTTCGGGGAGAGCATCGCGGGCGTTCTGGCTTTCCTCGACGGTAAAGAGGGGCGGGTGCCGGTAGGTTGTATGCTCGATCCCGAGAGCGTCGAGACGGGCCAGCAAAATGTCTTCGGTGGTGGGTAAATTTTGTCCCAAGTTTTGGTCAGTATCTGTCATGGTGAGCGGCACCATAAACAGCCGTTCGCCCGATCTCAAGAAAAGAAAAAAGACTAATATCTATACACAGTTGGCTCTTGCAAAGTGCCGCCCGATGACTATGATGCGCCCTCTTCTCGGCAGGTTTTCTCGCCGGGCCAGGATGCGGGCGTAGCTCAGGGGTAGAGCGCAACCTTGCCAAGGTTGAAGTCGTGAGTTC
>CAJWIB010000124.1 GCA_913041095.1 uncultured Rhodospirillaceae bacterium
CTCGGTTGCGGTGACAAGAGCGGACCGCACCGCCGGTTCCATCGCCGAATGACCAGCATCCGGTACCACCACATAGTTCATTTCCGGCAATTCTTTGGCCAGAGCATCAGCCGTCCCTATCGGGCAGACCATATCGTAGCGGCCTTGAACGATGGTCCCGGGAAGGTGGCGAATACGATCAATATTATCGATAAAATAATCATCCGACAGATAGAGATCATTGACAAAATAATGCGCCTCGATGCGGGCTAAGGCGAGTGAAGCTCGGCCGGAATCGAGCTCTGAGACACTGCGGGATGACGGCAATAGCGTCGAGCAGGCGCCTTCAAAGCGCGCCCACATGCGGGCGGCGGGTTCATGAATTTGATGGTCCGGATCAACCAAACGCTTGTGGTAGAATCCAAGCAAATCCGCGCGCTCCTCTGCCGGCAAAAATTCGCTAAACTCCCGCCAATTTTCCGGAAATACTGCTTTGATCCCATCCAGGAACCACTCCAGCTCTTTCTGACTGCAGAGAAAAACACCGCGCAAGATAAAGCCGGACACCCGCTCGGTATGTTCGATACCGTAGGCGAGCGCCAGGGACGATCCCCAGGAACCGCCAAACACCAGCCATTTATCAATATTGAGATGTTGCCGCAGCACTTCCATATCGCTGATCAGATACTGGGTGGTATTATTGGTGATATCGGCAAACGGCCTTGAGCGGCCGCTGCCGCGCTGATCAAAAATCACGATGCGGTAATGCTCGGGATCAAAAAACCGCCGGTGCGACGGCGCCGCGCCCGCGCCCGGCCCGCCATGCAGAAAGACCACCGGGATACCGTCCGGGTTACCCGAGACCTCCCAATACATTTTGTGGTGACCATCGAGATCGAGCATACCTTTTTCATAAGCTTCAATATCAGGATAAAGCTGATATGTTGTTGAGGATACATCCATGAATATAGGTCTAGGCGGTTGAGCATACTCTGTCAAAAACTAGCTTGATCTCAAGCCGGTCACAATTTTGTGCCTATTGTCGCTGTGATCGCCTTAGCGCTGCTTTGTGCGCCGTCCTTCAGACCAAGGAACTTAAACTCGTTAAAGATGAAACCGCTGAAGTCTCTGTTGTTATCGATGGTGATACGGTGAAGCTCAAACGGACCATCGGCAAAGGCAATTTGGTGTCAAACCAAATCCGGTTGGTTGGTATCCAGGCACCGAAATTGCCGCTAGGACGGAAAAATTTTAAAACCTAGCCCCTGATGGATAAAGCCAAAGCCACCTTGGAAAAGCTGAGCCTCGGTAAAAATGTCACGTTGTCTTATGGCGGGCGATGGATGGGCTGCAACGGTCGTTTGCTTACTCTTCTGCATTTACCGGATGGTGCGTGGCTGGAAGGTGCTTTCCTAGCACAATGCATGGCGCGGGTTTATTTTCTACGATAACCAGGCGGTCATCGTAGAAATGCTGGAAGGAGAAAACGCTGCCCAGGCAAAAAACTCGGCATCTGGCGACACCCGTTTTATTACATTCACCAACAATCCGAATTGGTCGAGGATTTAAAGCGTTTTAAAAACTTCTTCCAATTGATCGAAGGACGCGTGCGTGATGTCACGCGTCTGCGGAAGAAAACATTCATTAATTTTAGTAACAATTGGCGGACTGATTTTACCATTTCCCTCAATGCACGAACGGTAAAGTTATTTGATCGGGCGGGCGTTAATCCTCTACTATTAAAAGGTAAGCTCGTCAGGGTACGTGGCTGGAACAAGTCGTTTAATGGTCCTATGATCAATGCCACTCATCCTGAGAAAATTGAGATGTTGGATAAATAAAGTATGTTGCAGAAGCGAAAAATAATTGGTGTCATGTTGGTCCTGCTCACGACAGCCGACCTCGGTGGTTGTTCGGTCAATCCGGCAACCGGCAATCAAAACTTCACTGGCTTTATGTCGCTCGAAGATGAGAGGCGCATTGGCGCCAAGGAACATCCAAAAATTCTTAAGTCTTTCGGTGGTGCTTATAAGGACCAAGCTGTTACCGCCTATGTCAATAATATTGGCAATCAACTGGCGGCGAGATCTGAGTTGCCAAACATCAAATGGACTTTTACGGTGTTAAACTCTCCTCAGATTAATGCCTTTGCCTTGCCGGGCGGCTATATCTACGTCACCCGCGGCTTGATGGCCCTGGCCGGCAGTGAAGCCGAACTGGCTGGTGTGATAGCGCATGAGATCGGGCATGTCACCGGCCGCCATACGGCGCAGCGTCATAGCAAAGCGACGGGGGCTTCAATTATGGGTGCCATTCTCGGCATTGCCGTCGGCTCCCGTGCGGTTAGCGAATTGTTCAATGTCGGGGCGGATCTTTATCTCCAGTCTTTTTCGCGGGAGCAGGAATTTGAAGCCGATTCCTTGGGAGTCCGCTATTTGTCGCGGACCAATTACGACACTAAATCGATGGTGAGTTTTTTATCCAAGCTGCGCTCGCACAGCCAGTTGGAAGCCAAGCGCCACGAAAAAGATCCCTCCAGCGTCGATCAGGGCGATATGTTCGCGACCCACCCCCGAACAATTGACCGGGTGGAACGCGCAATTAAGAACGTCAAGGGGACTAAATCCGGCGCCCGGCTCGGCACTGTGGATTATATGGAGCTCTTGCATAATATGCTATATGGCGACGATCCCAAAGAAGGCTTTATTAAGGGCCATACCTTCATTCATCCCGAGTTGCGATTTCGCTTCGACGTACCTGAAAGTTTTCGTTTGTTTAATAGCCCTCGTGCCGTCGTCGCTAAAGGCCCGGGCGGCTCAATCATCCAGTTTGATATGGCCGGCAAGCCCTATAGTGGTGCAATGACGTCCTATATCCCAAACGTTTGGGCGCGGCGGTCAAGTTTCAAGCGCGTTGAGCGGATCACCGTCAACGGCTTACAAGGAGCGACCGCGACTGCCCGGGTACGGCAACGCAGCGGCACTTTTGATCTAAGATTTGTTGCCATCCGTCAAAAAATGAATAGGAGTGATGACCGTATTTACCGCTTTATGTTTTTAACGCCGGTGAATTTGACCGATCGCCTGTCGCTGGGATTGCGTAAAACGACTTTTAGTCTGCGCTCGATATCTTTCACCGAAGCGCAACAATCTAAACCGACACGGATATTGGTAAAGCCGGTGCGCGCCGGCGACGGGATTCAGACCTTTATCCGCCAGATGAATATTGATGATTTTAAGGAAGAAACTTTCCGGGTGATCAACGGCTTAGCCGCCAATGATAATCTGCGCCGCGGCAAGCTAGTCAAAATAATCTCCGAGTAAAAGTGTTAATTTATCAACTTTTGAGACTGCCAAAAAGTTCGGTCAGAAAGCCGATCGACAATTCATAGATACCGGGTGAGATGCTCTCGCGGCAGCCAGCCACATTGAGAATTTTTATCTCGTCGCGGACAATCCAATCACGCACATCACTGACATAACCTTTGCCTTGAAAATCAAATATCAGGCAGGATTTGCCAAGTTTCCGGGTAAGCTTGACGGTTAGCATGGAGCCGTCATCAAGTCCCTCATCGGCGAGTACCAACGTGCCATCGCTGTTCGACACATTCATCGACGTGCGTTCCGCCGGGTCCGGACTTTCGGTTTCCTGCAGCGGATAGTGATCATCTATCTCACCATCCTCTGCCCACCGCCCCAAGGGGCACCAGCCGCCACACTCAATACCCAGCCGGAGCGCCGCATCAAGGGCGGCGCGATCAACCCCGGTCTGGCCACCGGAAATGATTTTATCGATAATATAAGAATCAGGAGTATCTGGGTAATCAGACATAGGCGATAATAGCAAATAAAAAAGGGTGCCAGAAAAAAATATTGGCGCCCCTTAAAAATAAAATTTTGTACTTAAGCTGCCTGCAGAACCGCTTCCAGTTTCTCGGTGGCTTTTTCCTTATCAATATTTTCAACCACAGCAACCTCTCCGGCCAAACGTTCCAGCGCAGCCTCATAAATCTGGCGCTCACTGAAAGATTGATCAGGCTGACCGACATTGCGGTGAAGATCGCGAACAACTTCAGCTATCAGCACCGGATCGCCGGAATTGATCTTGGCTTCATACTCCTGCGCGCGGCGGCTCCACATGGTGCGTTTAACCCGGGCGCGGCCTTTCAATGTCGTTACCGCGTTATCCATAATTTTGCGCGAGCTCACTTTGCGCAAACCCGAAATTTCCATTTTATTGGTCGGCACGCGGAGCGTCATCCGGTCATTGTCAAATGTCACGACAACGAGTTTCAGATTGTGGCCACCGATGGTTTCTTTTTCGATTCCTTGCACCTGACCAACACCATGGGTCGGGTAGACGACAAAATCGCCAGGTTTAAAGGATAATTTAACTTTATTTTTAGTCGTTCTTGCTTTCGCCATAATTCACTATTTCTCCGCCAATTTGCCAATAAGCGCTAAAAAATCATCTCACCCGCTCGGTTAATTTCAGCCGCCTCGGGCGCGCCCATTTGCATAAATTTTATTTGATATCACTGTTTCGTTAGCGAATTCTTTACATTCCTAGTATGCCAGCCTCAATTTTACTGACCCAATTGATTACCCGGATGCCCCAATCTAGAAGCTCAAAGAACCGCTCATACAACGATGCCGACCCAGCCTACCATTTTACCAGCTCACGTGATCAGCAGATAGATTATACCACAAAAATAGGCTTAAAATACAGGCCAATTTATTAACATGTGTAATAAATTAATTAAAAACGGCGCTAAATTGGAAAAATGGTCCGCAAAAACGAGCCATAATTCTTTTAATTCAATAGGTTACTGTAATTTTGGTCTTTAACTGCCAACACCCGGACTTTCGCTCAATTCGGCGCGTTTGCCTTCTTTATCTTTCCATTCATCGGCATCAGCCGGGCTTTCGCCTTTAACCGTAATATTTGGCCAAACAACCGCCAGACGGGTGTTTATTTCCAGCCATTCATCCAACCCATCTTCGGTATCCGGCAAAATAGCTTCTGCTGGACATTCCGGCTCGCAAACACCGCAATCGATGCATTCGTCGGGGCTGATTACCAAAAAGTTTTCACCTTCGTAGAAGCAATCGACGGGGCAAACCTCGACGCAATCCATATACTTACATTTGATACAATTTTCGGTGACGATGTAGGTCATGTTGGTCTCCGTTAAATCCCTATATTATTGTTCGCCTAATTAACAGGCACATTCTTTCTTACACTTATGATACACCAATGCCAAGTCTTGCAATCACTCTTTTTTTAGCATCTCCACGGCCGCGGTCATTGACGTAAATCAACCCGGCAATTCTGCTAATTAAATTTGCTTCGAAGTGATCAACATTACCATCGGCATAAGCGACTTCCCACAGCATTTCAATCATTTCGATCCTTCGATCTGCGTCATAGCGGTCCTTTATCACCCGGGTAAAAGCATAGAGTTGTCCCGATTCCTGGATCACTATTTCGGCTTCCTCTATGAGCGTTGCAGTCTCTTCGTCATTGAGATCAAAATGAGTTTTCATCAGCGCTGTGATGCTGGCGCGTTCATCGTCGTCAAAATGCCCATC
This sequence comes from uncultured Rhodospirillaceae bacterium, assembly GCA_913041095.1. Taxonomy (GTDB): domain Bacteria; phylum Pseudomonadota; class Alphaproteobacteria; order Rhodospirillales; family UBA2165; genus TMED23. Next base: position 5,571 of record CAJWIB010000124.1, read on the forward strand.
CATGCAGGCAGCTTCGACCAGCAGGGCAGCAGCAGCAGCTTGGAGCTCGTCTTTTTCCGGCGGGCCAGTTTTCGCGGCACCTTCGACAAATAATGCTTTAATTCGGTTTAGCATGAAGCGCTGTCTAGCATGGAGACAACCTAAGGAAAAGCCACAAGGCCGGAATGTTCAATCGCGCCCCATCAATTTATCGATAGCCCGGCGTTCGGTCTTGGTTGGCCGACCAGCACCCAGCTCACGCTTTCCAGCCAAAGCTACCGGTGCTTTGCCGCTTTTCTTCCGCGCTGCCGGTGGAGCCAAATCTTCATAGAGCGCTTGCGCTTCAGGGGCCGGACCGCGCCGCGTACCAAGTTCGATAATTTTGATTACCCGGATATCCTGACCTTTCGGAAAGGTCAGCACATCGGCCGGACGAATCAGATGATGTGCCTTGGAAGTAAGATCGCCATTGACCCGCACCTTACCGGACTGACAAAGCTTGGTTGCGAGAGAGCGGCTTTTCATAAAGCGTGCATACCATAGCCATTTGTCCAATCGCAGGCCTTTTTCCTGGCCTTCACTCATGAAACCTTTAGTTCCTTTAATTTTGCAAAAGGCGATTCTTCTGGCGGTGGTTTTGCCGACGAATTTGCCTGCGCGCCTTTTGTTCGCCCGAGTTTTTTGTTTTTGCGGTTGTGCTTTTTCTTGGTTACAGAGTTCGGCGCAAAGAGCACAATTTCTTCACCCTCTGCATGTTTTTCTGAGGCCGTTAGTTTTTCAAAGCCAAGCGATTTAAAAACGCCGACAGCATCTTCTGCCGAACAGCCGAGCAAATTTAGCAATTCCGCCTCAGCCGCAAACGGTCCTTTGACGGCGCGACTTTTCAACATACCCAATAGGCGTTCCAGAATATCAATGCGGACAAATAAATTACCGGCCTGCCTGAAACCGGCAGCTTGCATAAAATCAAACGGAACATTTGTATCATAAGGCACCGAGACCCGGCCCGGCGGCGGTACCTCCGGCAGCGGCTTGATGTCGTTTTTGATTGCCCACAAGAGCGCACTGAGGCCGGCTGGTTTGGGCCGTAAAAGTGGTGGGAAGAAAATCTCGCGGCGGCCAAGCTTGATGCCGAGATGATGCAACGCGCCATAATCTTTTTTCTCCAGCGCCTTTAATTGTTTAGCCGCTTGGCGTTTGTTCAAGACGCCGCCACATTCAACCAGTTGAAAAACCAAGCCACGCACGGCACCAGTCAAATTACGGTCCCGGGCTTTCAACAACGGTTTAAGATTTTGCGCAATATAATCATCAAGCCAGCTTTGCAGACGGCTTTCTATTTTATCCCGGATTGTCCCGTCCAACAAATCACTCGATATTAACTTAACAGTCGGCTTGAGAGCATCCGCACCGGCAGTCATGCACGCCACTGGTTGTTCCTGCCAGGCTAGAAGGCCGTCGCTCCGCAACTCTATGGTTTCATCTGCGGAACTGATTAATACGCTGGCGCGGCGTTCGACTTCACCCGCCAAAGCCCGGAACGCGGCGGCAGCTACGGTGCGCCCAGCAACCTCGCTATCAGTCGTGTCGGGAACAAATTTAAAGCCATCGATGCGGCCGACAAAATGGCCTTCGACCATGACGTCGCCCTCAGTATTCACTGCTGATTGTAAATATGCCTTATCTTTAAGCTTGCGCACCAGCACAGCCGTCCGTTGGTCGACGAAACGCTGAGTCAATCTTTCATGCAGCGCATCGGAAAGCCGGTTTTCAATTTCGCGAGTTCGGTTTTGCCAGCTTTCAGGCTCGGCCAGCCAATCTGCCCGGTGGGAGATATAAGTCCAGATGCGGATATTGGCGATACAATCAACCAGCGATTCGATGCCGCCATCGACTTGGTCAATCCGCGTAACTTCTTTGGCGATCCAGTCATTATCGAGTTTTCCGGCGGTGCTCAGCGATTGGTAAACATGCGACAACAGACGAATATGACTGCCGGTAACTTGCTTGCGGAAGTCGGGGATTTGGCAAACCTCCCACAGCAGAT
>CAJWIB010000125.1 GCA_913041095.1 uncultured Rhodospirillaceae bacterium
GGCGCGGTGGCGGAGTGGCTACGCAGCGGCCTGCAAAGCCGTGAACACCGGTTCGATTCCGGTCCGCGCCTCCAAACCTGATCGGGAGTAGCTCAGTGGTAGAGCAGGTGGCTGTTAACCACCTTGTCGGGGGTTCGAATCCCTCCTCCCGAGCCAATATTTAAGGGTTACTGATGGCACTATCGGAAAACGTCGAACTTCATGAAATGGCTGATCTCATCGAGTTTTCCGAGGAAGCCCGGATTCGCAAGAAACTCGTTCAATCCAAAGGTGCGGTATGCGAATTCGTCTGTTATTTGCCAGGGCAACATACAGTGCTACATCAGCATCCCATGCAAGACGAAATTTTCTATATTGTCGAGGGTAGCGGGACAATAATCTTCGATGACCGCGACAATATTCCAGTTAAGCAAAGCAGTGTTGTTTTCGTTCCAGCCGGCGTTCCCCACGGCATTGCCACCAACGATACCAACCGTTTGGTCGTCATGTTCACCAAGGGGCCGGGCGTGACCGGTAAGGCGGCCAAGGGCTTTATGCTCGGCGAATAATCCCTCAGCGATTTCTGCCGGCTTTGCCGGTGAGGTCGATTTCAAAGCTCATTGCATTCCTTTACGTTGGTTGATCAGGCCGCGGATCAAACAAATAATGAAATATTCTATCGCAATTAATACTGATTGGGCTAAGATTTACCAATACGTTAAATTTGGTGACCGGTGGCGTGAAATCAAATCCAAATGTCCAATATGGGGGAAAATCAAATGAGACAGGAAATAGAGTTCAACAGCAGAGGCGTGACCTGCCGAGGAGATCTGTACTTGCCCGACGGTGACGGGCCGCATCCGCTCGTCGTCATGGCCGGCGGATGGTGTTACGTGAAAGAGATCGTCATGCCCCATTACGCCAAATTCTTCGAGGACAAGGAAATCGGCACCTTGTTGTTCGATTACCGCTATTTGGGAGCGAGCGACGGCGAACCGCGCCAGCACATCGACCCGTGGCAGCAGATCGAGGACTACCGCAATGCCCTGAGTTTCGCCGCCACACTCGACAGCGTTGATCCCACCCGCACCGGCATCTGGGGAATATCGTACAGCGGTGGCCACGTGCTGATCACCGCCGGCATCGATCCACGGGTGAAATTCGCCATTTCAACCATTCCGGTGGTCTTCGGTTTTCCAACCATGCGCCGATGCCATGGCGAACGCCGGTTTACCGATATGATGAAACTGGTGGCCGATGACCGCGAACGCCGCTATCGCGGCGAGCCGGGTGGCGCCATGGCGTTTTCGGCGCTCGATCCGAACAGCGAAGACAGCGTTTGGCCGTTCCCGACCATTCACGAGGTATTCAACACCATCAAACAGTCCGAGGCGCCACGCCACGAACATTGGAATACCATCGAATCCCTCGAATTGTTGATCAACTACGACGTCGAACCCTATTGCCGTCGGATCATCGATACGCCAGTATTGATGACCGTCGCCGAGGGCGATAACATCACCTCCCACGATCTCGAAGTCGAGGCCTTCAACAGCATCACCAACCCGAACAAGACCCTCGAAGTTATCGAGGGCGTCAACCACATGAGCCTTTATTCCAACCGGGATCACCTGGCGATGGTCGGATCGATACAGTCCGCGTGGCTCGAAGGGATCGTGGTCGGAGCCGCGACCGAGTAGGTAAAACCTGGCATTAATCGATTATTTTTAGCTTGATGCATTGAATATTTCACATACGATTCGGCTGTATGTCAAAAACAGCCACAACCAAAACTACTTTGGAGATATGTCTAACATCAACGCCCTTGTGACATATTGTTTAATAAATAGTGTTTTTTCGTAAATATTGAGGCGATATATTGTGGATCAAAGTATTAGAATCTGCTGGTATGACTTACCTGAAAGTAGACGAGATGAGTATTTATCTTGGCTCCATGAAATCTACTTACCGAAAATTCAAAGCCGAGCTGGGGTCATTTGGGTCGCGCATTACGAAATTATCAAAACGGATGCAATGATCCAGAAACTTTCTGACTTTATAGGTCGCCCAGATCCAAGTGAGTCCATTCCGACCGGATCTCAATTTGCCATGATGATAGCAGCTGGATCACCCCATTATTTCTTCAAACCAAATTTCGATGATATCAAATGCTCGGACGCTACGGAGAAGGAAATGATGTCCTTGCCCCAAAACCTCCGCGCGGTCGTAACAGCCGAACAGGCGCGGGTAAATGGCCCGGAATTTGGGTCACGTACAACGTGTTCCACACCTGCTCCATTTATTCAACTCGGGCATTTTTGCGTACGTTCGGTCGAAGAAGAATTTGATTTGGTATCTTGGTATGCCGACTATCGCTTTCCGGCTATCGCTCGAATGACCGGAGCCATCAGGGCGAGAAAGATGCTCACGGTTGCTGGTTGGGCAAAGCACGTGGTGATATACGAATTTACCTCCAGAGAAAGTCATGAAGAGCATTTCATGGGACACGAATCGCTGGCCTTCACCGATGGAGAATGGACCAACCGTGTTGTCCTTTATACCCAGCATGCGCCGGGTAGCCCCAGCATCGGTCAGCGAATTTGGCCGAAAGTAGATGCAAGTGAAGGAAATTAATTTCGATCGCCGACAATAGATTCCAGTTATGTAAGTGAGTGAACATTGTTTAATAATTTATAGAGACGTCACATGAGAAAGCCACTAGATGAAATCGGATTGGCTATTATCGGCTGCGGCGTTATTGCGCGATTTAGATCACAAATTGCACGGGACTTTCCCGGGGTGAAATGGCTAGGTCTCTGTGATATTCGTGAAGAATTTGGCCGCACGCTCGCTAACGATATCAACGCAGATTTTTTTACGACCAATATGGAAGAATTGGTAAATCGCCCTGAAGTCAACGCCGTTATGATCATCACCGATGAAAATCGGCATTTTGATCCCGTTGCTGCAGCGATTGAGGCTGGAGTAAAATATTTACTAATTGAAAAGCCTTTAGCCACAGAATCCTTAGAATCGGCAAAAATACTTAAAATGATTCAGGATAATAATGTCGATGCGAGTATTGGCTATACAGTTCGGTTCAATCGCCGTTATTTAACTGTAAAAGAACGTCTCCAAAATGGACAGATTGGCGACGTTCATTCAGTGGTCACTCGCGCCTTCATGAATAGGATGGTACCGATGGCCACCATCCGAAAAACAAATCAACGGCATAATCTGACGCCAATGGTAGTTTCCGGAACCCACAGTCTAGATATGTCCTTGTGGTTTTTGGAAGGTAAAAAACCCATTTCCGTCTATGCGCAGTCAGTTGATAAAACACTTTCAGATTGGGGCACGAAGGATTCTACTTTCGGCGTCTTCACCATGGATGATGGCACAATTTTTAGCATGAGCATCAGCTGGGCATTACCCGAGGTTTGGCCAGGTTCTGTTTACGGTCTAGAAATTGGCATCGTTGGAAGTGAGGGGGTCATTGATATTGAGGATACTCATCGAGACTTAATTATGGCGACGAATAATCCAATTGGTCACGGTTATAATCCAGACGGCTATGACCCTGACGTTAACCGCTACGTAGATTTTCTTGAAAGCTACCCACCAGGTAGTTACTTAGATGGCCAGCTTTGGGGCGCTAACCGCGACGAGACTTTATCTTGGTTCACGCGCGTCACACGTGGCGGGAAGTCTCCTCACGCAACGGCCGAAGAAGGACATCGAAACTTACTTTTAACGATGGCCATGGACCTGTCCGCCCGCACTGGTGAAGTGGTTCATTTGCCCAACGACCTGAATGACCTTATTCCCGATTTTTAGCAAATCCAAACCGCCACTGGTAGATTTCTCTTTCCTCGTTAACTGACGAGATGACGAAATATTATAATTCATTCTAAATTATTAAGGATTGAACGGCCCAGCCATGCACACTGCGACTACACGTCCGGTTCGATCCGTGTCACGCTTTGAGCAAGTCACCCAATGTTTGCGCCGACAATATTCGCCAGAGCATTCGTGGCCTCCCAGCCGCAACGCCATTCTTTATCATTAATGGTGCAGGTTTGTTTTGCCTCTGGTGCATCGATGTTGTGAAATCTAATGCGGGTGCTTCCTATACGGATGTTATCGCCGTCAGTGATCTTGGGTAAGGCAACGGGGTTAAAGCGAGGACCAGCACTCCTACGATAATTAGCCACGGTCCCAGGTGGATCGTTCTCATTAATTTCTCCAGATGTCTAATATATTGTGTACTTTGTGGATATTGTCTAACACCAACGCCCTTGGAACATATTGGTTACGTTGCGAAATTAACAATTCGCCATTACCCTATTATTATGGATATTGTGATTTACGGATTGATATCAAGATACTGAAAGGAAATATTACAAACTTTAACATTCGGTAATACTCCAACGACTTGCCAGCAAGACGGGTGACTTGCTGACAGCTACGAAATAACAACTACCGCCGGATTATTCTGATTGTTGTCATAAAGTTGCTCGACCAGGGACTGGCGAGCGGTGAGAGTCGCCATCTGATTAAGATAACCCTTATCGGTAATTTCATTATTCTGAACTGATGGGAGTTCGGTCATAATCATCAGGCGGGCAATCCGGCGACTACTGCCTTTTTGCTCATAATTATAGGCCACAAATTTTTCCTTGAGGTGGGCTCTGAGATCAGAGTTCTCCGCCAATTCGGCCAAAGTAACATTGGGTGATAGATCGAAAGCTTTAACGCATTCTGCTTGATTAAGAAAAAGCAGCAGGCCGATCTCAACACGCATATCACCAGTCACAGCAGCATCTTGACCAAGTGGAGAAATTGCACTGATGGCGCCGATCCGCACTTCTCCCGTTTGCACCCAAGTGCCTGAGGTTAGTTTGAAATTTTCGCTAATGCGGCCGTCAAACTGCAAGCCTTCTTCAGGCTTATCAGAATCAACAAACTTGACCGCATCGCCCATACAATAAAAACCTTCGTCATCAAAGGCGGTCTTTGTTGCCTGCTCATTGCCTAAATATCCGCTAGTCACATTTGGTCCGCTGACGCACATTTCCATCTTGCCGGCATTCGGTACCAGCTTAATGTCGACACCCGGCATCGGCAGTCCGAGATTTCCCGACACCTCGGAAGGCCAATGACACATAATGCAGGCCGGTGCGGTTTCAGTCGCACCTAGCGACGAGATAAATGGAATACGCTTACCGACAGCTTTAGCGCTGACTGCATCCAACCGCTGCTGCACCGGTGCCAGCATCGGCGCTGCCGCATAGAGCATAAAATCCATCCTGCCAAACAGGTGTCGGGCAAACTCGTCATTTTCTTCGAGATAGGGGACGAGGCGTTCATAGACGAGCGGCACGTTCTGCATATAGGTAGGCTGAATATCTTTGAGATTGTTAATGGTAGTTTCAAATTTGCCCGGTTTGGGTTGCCCGTTGTCGAGGTAGTAAGTGCCGCCGCACCGCAGGATAACATTAAAGTTTAAATTGCCGGCAGCGACATGATTCCAAGGCAGCCAGTCAACGATGATTGGCGGATGGTCTTCTAAAACTGGCAGGAGCTGACACACTGCCGTTGCGTTGGAAGACAACATACGCTGTGTGGTGATAACGGCTTTCGGCATACCGGTGGAGCCTGAGGTGAACAGATATTTGGCAATCGAGTCACCGGTTACGGCGTTATATGCTTGGGTGAATTCAGAACCCGGGGTTACTTTGGTGAGATCGGCAAACGGTATAAAACCTGGTGCACCGTCACAGGAAACAAACTGCACATTTGGCTCCATCACAGCCTCTAGCGCATTCTTGAAAGGATCGGCTTCGGGCACATAGACCAATGCCGGGTCAATCAGATCAATAATGTATTTAAGCTTACTGAAATCCTTACTCATCACGGAGTAGCTGGGTGAGATAGGGGCGAAAGGCACGCCGATCTGCATTGCTCCGAGGGAAAGCAGCGCCATTTGGATTGAATTGCCGCCGAGGGTGACGACGGGCGGGCTGGTTTTATTTTTGGCTGAACAAATTCCCAAATTGATCAGCGCTTGCGAGATACTATCGGCGGCACTCGTGGCTTCGCCATAAGTAATTGACCGCCACGCTCCAGCCGGGTCGCGCTCGACCAAAAATTTGCGGTCGGGATCAGTGCGGGCCCACCGTCTAAGGTAGTCCGAAAGCTGCTGAGGGTAGGTGCCGAGCGGAATTTTGGTCTGAAGAATTATTGATCCATCTGCACGATGGTTGATAGTCAAATCGCGCTTGGCGAAATGTACCTTGGCGAAATGTACCTTGGCGAATGGTATCTGGTCCATGGTTGCTGGGTTCACAGTGTTCTCACTCATCTAAACTTTCGTATGATATCAATATCTGAAAGTCCGTGACACCAAATTGACCGACATCAATGAACTTGTCCGGATAATGGACTTTTTCTCAAATTTCAGAAGGTTTGTTGTCAAGAAGACAAACCGATATGCTGATTTTGTTGACCTGCATCAAAGATTTATACAGCTAAATCCTGTAGAATACCGATCATGAAATAAAAAATTTCACTCAAGCTGTTTATCCCTTCTTTTGGTGTAACTAACACGGAGATCGATGAGATGTTTGAAACAATTTCCATCTACCAATAATTTTTATGGATACCCTTCCTTACTTCGTCCACTTCCACCAGCAAAAACCCCAATAATTACCAGTAGCAGGAAGCCTCCAACTAATATTTGCCATATGGAAAACCCACCTAACGGAGCGTCACGGTGATAACGTGCGAATGCAGGGTCGATTCCTTCAAATACAAAAACCAAACCTGTTACGACTAAAATCAACATCAAGCGTCTCATCACATCAAATCCACTGAAACTTGCTCGGCGTTTAACTGGGTCTCTCCTACTCTCCTGAATTGAGATGACAGATGAGGCGTTTAGAGAGTACTGTGTTCGGGTTACTTGAAAGGATATTTACATGATAACAGCAGTTGTTCAGTTTGATTTACCTTCTGATGTTGACCGTCAAAAAGCGTCAGAAACCTTTGAGAGAATTGCGCCACTTTATCAGAGCATGGACGGCCTTATCCAAAAATATTTTTGTTTCAGTGACGAAGGCAAGGGTGCAGGAATTTATCTTTGGGAAACACGGGAAGCGGCCGAAAAAATTTATTATGGAGGTGTATGGCGCGACCGTATTATAGAGCTTTATGGTGTTGAGCCCGAGATACAATTTTATGAGATGCTTTTAACCGTGGATAATGCGGCTGGAGAAATTCGCACTGCCGCTTGATACATCAACGCCAAGCGGCTTAATATCAAACCAAGATGAGCTAAGATCCTCTTCTAGGAAACCTGCTCAGGCGGACCAACTTCAGCTAGTCACAAGATATAAGTATACTTACTAAGTGAACAATATTTTGTAATTTGCACAATTAAAACAGGGGAGGGACAAAATGGCCCGTAAGGTAATTCTCACCGTCGCAC
>CAJWIB010000126.1 GCA_913041095.1 uncultured Rhodospirillaceae bacterium
GAGGCAGTCCGCGTAGCTCGTGGGCAAATCTTCTTGGCGTATTTTTTGTGCTGTTCCAGTAGCGTCTTAGGTGAACGCGTGATGTCGAAATTCCAAGGTACTATCCATGGGTGTCAAGATGCTGTAGCACACTCTGGGCGTATCATCATTGGCCGGCATGCCGATAACCCCCAGATTATGCCAAAGCTTATTATCTAAAACATAGGTGAATGGCAGGCCTCAATGACCACCGATAACGCCATCACAATTCGCCAGATTAATTTCATCGGTCAGCACTAATCTAGGCGTTGATGCAAAAACAAATTAGGCTATTCGGAAACACTGCCGTGGACAACCTTCAGCTTAAGCCCAACATTTTTAAGCTTAATCAGCGACACTGCAAGAGCCACGGCCCAACACACAAAAGCGGGCGCAATGGGGATGGTTGAGCTTCACCAATTTAACCGCTTCGGAGAGACCGTGGCCAAGTTCAAATTGGGTGTCATAGGGTAATAATGTGCAAGGAGTTACGACCGGGCTTTCAGCACCTTTCCGCTTCACAATCATCCGTGATGTCGCACACATCATGGTATCCGGCCGGACCCCCAATAGATCCCAGCAGGCGACGGTGATTTCGGAGACATCAAGACCCTTATTCATTTCCGGAAACAACACCAGCGCCAATGGATCATCAGCATCAATATCAATCATCAATTCATCGAACAATTGAGCATAAGCGGCGCGGACATCGGCTTCGTTCTCGCCCCAACGTGCCCGTCCAGCTGCCGCGATGTTAAAGTCATTTTCTGCCGCCCAAGTTAGCCCGTCGATCATCCGCTGCCAGCTATCCTTGCCGCGCAATTCTTCGTGTCTCGCCGGCGTATAATGATCGATGGAAATCCGCAGGCTTAGTTTGCCGCCGAACCGTTCTTTCAACATCAACAGTTGTTGCTTTTTGTACTGCATTGGCTTCATCGCATTGGTCAACACCAGGACATCAAAACCGCGCTCAAGCGAGACTTCGACCATCGCCATGATATTGGGATTCATAAACGACTCACCGCCGGTAAAGGCAATCTCTTCGACTTTTAGACCGGTGGTTTCAATTTCATCGAGATAGGAAACGACTTCTGCCTTACTAAGATAAGCGAGATCGTCGTTGGTCGGCGAAGATTCAATATAGCAATCCAGACACGTGAGATTACAAAGCGTGCCAGTATTGAACCAAAGTGTGCGGAGATGTGTAAGACCGACAACCGCCCGCTCGGTGCCATCAATCGTAATATCCGGGTTTTGAAACTTGCGAGGATCTAGCAATGGTGCGGTCGATAAATCGTCAGGCATAGAGGCCATCTTTCTGCAATAATAATAGGCTTAATTTAGATACGACACACCGGAATGCAAATCAAGGAACCGTTATCTGGGGCAATAACGAGCCCAAGGATTTTCCGACTAATTTTGAAATTCTCGATGGCCCCGGCATGCATTAGGTTAGGCGGCTAAAACAGGACTTGTTTCACTGTTCTAACAAGATCACTTAAATTTCCTAAAATTCGTCAAGGCCAGGGTATATTTTGGACGAACACGACATCACCCGCCACAACTACGGCGGCAAAGTTGAAATCAGCTGCAAAAAGTTCGTCACCGGGTTGATCGAGCTTTTTGACGATCTCGCCGACTTTGCTCTGAGCCGGCTCTATAAGCGGTTCTATAGCGTCAATTCTGATTTTGATGTCGAGAAACTGCCGCCAGCGGATGTCGACCATTTCAAACTGACGTGGTATGTTGCCCTCAGGGAGTTGATGTTTTTTAACATGGCTGACCAAGCCAGGCTCGAAGATATTAAAGAAGCTTTTTATGCAGAAATGGAACTAACAGCAGCGGACCGAAAGGCAGCGCCGTTTCTGTTCAAAGTCTGTTCGGCTATTCCAAAAATCATTACCCGCAATATTGATTTTTTTCGAGCGCGGGATGCTGAGTAGATCGCCGGTTTTAGAGGCGACAGCTGTTTTCACGTCCATGAATAATTCCCTGAATAAATCTTAGTTATTTGCTGATTTATTCGTAGCGAAGGGCCTCAATGGGGTCAAGCCGAGCCGCTTTTCTAGCCGGGTAAAAGCCAAAGAAAACACCCACGGCGGCGGCAAAGCCAAAGGACAGAAACACTGATTTTATTTGAATTATGGCGGGCCAGCCACCGAGTTCGGCGATCAAGACTGATCCTGAAAGGCCAAGGGTGACACCGATGGCACCACCAATCAAAGATAACGTCACCGCCTCGATCAGGAATTGCAGCAGGATATCCTTACCGCGAGCACCGATGGCCATACGCAGACCAATCTCGCGGGTGCGCTCGGTCACTGAGACCAGCATAATATTCATAATGCCGATACCACCAACAATCAGCGACACCGAGGCAACTGCAGCGAGCAGCAATGTCATTACCCGTGACGAATCGGCTCGGGCTTGCAGAATTTGGCTGAGGTTGCGGACAAAAAAGTCATCGGGCTGGCCCGGTTGAATGCGGTGTCGCTGGCGCAGCAGCTCGGTCATCGCGCGCACCGTCTCATCAACACTGGCGGCGGTAAAGGATTTTACAAACATAACATTAACAAGTTTGCCTTTGAGGCGTCGACCGCCAAGCAGCCGTTTCTTAGCTGTCGACAATGGCACCACGACTGTATCATCCTGGTCGGTACCCAAGGGAGTCTCGCCTTTAGGCTCTAGCGAGCCAATAATTTTAAACGGCACCCGCTTAATACGAATGGTCTCTCCCACCGGGTTTATACCCTGAAACATGTTTTCGATCACTGTCTCGCCAACCAGCGCAACCTTAGCAGCCGATTTTACTTCTTCGGTATTAAACCAGCGGCCGTCTTTCATCTGCCACTCCTTAGCGACTTGATATTCAGGTGTGACACCATAGATCACCGTCGACCAGTTTTGATTGCCGTAAATAAGCTGACCGCCACCCCGCACCATCGGGGCCGCCGCCATAACCGTGTCGATTTCATTTTGAATAGCGATGGCATCATCTTCGGTAATCGTTGGCCTTGAGCCGCGAGCGCCGCGTGCCCCGCTTGATGTCGTTGTCCCCGGCAATACCAGAACGAGATTCGAGCCCAGGCTTTTAATTAGATTGTCGACTTTGGATTGAGCGCCAGCGCCAACAGCAATCATGATAATTACTGCTGCAACGCCGATAATGATACCAAGCGCCGTTAAAACGCTGCGGAGAACATTGACCCGAATAGCGCCGAGCGCCGAGTAAACTGAATCCATATACGTCATTAGGTAGCCTCTGCAGGTTTGAAGTCTGCCAATAATTTCTCCGCATCGGCGCGTTCGGTATTCATTTCTTCTTTGATCACCCGGCCATCTTGAAAGCGCAGGATACGACGGGCAAAATGGGCAACATCAGCCTCATGGGTGACGATGATCACCGTCATACCGCCGTCATTGAGTTTTTGAAACAATGCCATAATCTCAATGCCGGTCCGAGTATCCAGCGCGCCGGTCGGTTCGTCGGCCAATATCAGCGAAGGATCGTTGACCAATGCCCGGGCAATGGCGACACGCTGCTGTTGGCCACCGGATAATTGCGATGGCTGGTGATCCATGCGATCTTGCAGACCGACTTCGATCAGCACACGCTCGGCGGCCACCTGACGCTCGGCTCGGGTCACACCACCATATATCAGTGGCAATTGAACGTTTTCAAATGCCGACGTCCGTGCCAATAAATTAAAGTTTTGAAAGACAAAGCCGATCTTGGAGTTTCGGATTTCCGCCAGATCGTCGGAGGTCAACTCAGATACATCAATGCCGTCGAAAAAAAACTGTCCGGAAGTCGGTGTATCGAGACAGCCGATGAGATTCATCGCCGTCGATTTTCCAGAACCCGACGGACCCATGATCGCCAAAAATTCTCCCTTCTGAATCTCGATGGAAACTTCTTGCAAGGCATGCACGACATTGTCGCCAAGGTGATATTCCTTGGACAGATCGACAGTTTTTATGAGACCACTCGCCATTAGCTTAGCCGCTGGTTTCTGGACGCTTAATGCCGAGAATTACCTGCTGGCCCTCTTTTAACTCACCGCGAACCATTTCAGTTGACGTGCCGTCACCAACACCGATCATGACGTCGACTTGTTTTAGTTTGCCGTCCTCCAACACCCAGACCCTCCCTGGCGTTACTGGATTGGAGCGGCGCTCGGCAATCATCAAACGGTATTTCACTTTTTGTTCGGGCGTCAAAATCGTAAAAATTCGTTTATCGTTCTCTTGGCGCATTTTGCGGATGGTATCGCGGAAACCCGGACCGCGGCCTCCTTGGGCCAGCGTGCGAATTCGCTGGATCATTTGCCGGCCGAAATCCCGAACTTGTTGCTGTTGATCTTCGGTGAGACCGACTTTTTCGACCAGCCGCTTCATGCGCGCCTGAGCTTGTGCCCGTCTGGCCTCTCGATTCGGTGGTCCGCCTCCAGCACCTCCCCTGGTACCGCCACCACCAGGACCAGCTTGAGCCCCCGCGGTTTGCGGTTTCGGCGTCAGGCCGGGTGGCACAAAACGCAATGACCGATTGGGTAATTTCAAGACATTGCGGCGGTCACTGACCTGCACCTGCACATTTGCCGTCATGCCTGGTAAGAGTTTTAAATCGGCATTATTGGCAGCGATAACGACCGTGTAGGTCACCACATTTTGCACCGTTTGCGGTTTTTTACGCACCTGATTGACGATGCCTTTGAACTCCTGTCCGGGAAAAGAATCAACGCTGAAAGTGGCTGTTTGGCCCGATCTGATCTGGCCGATATCCGCTTCATCGATATTGGTTTCGACCTGCATCTTGCGTAAATCCTGAGCGATCGTGAACAGAATCGGCGCTTGCAAGGAGGCGGCAACAGTTTGACCAACATCAACATCGCGCCCAATCACCACTCCATCCACCGGCGAGCGAATAAAAGTGTTGTTCAAATTCACCTTGGCAATATTAAGTGCCGCCGCCTTTTGTTCGACCTGTGCAGCTGCATGCTGGACTTCAGCTTGAGCCATTTTCACTTGTGCTTTGCGGGCTTCAACGGTCGAGCGTTGCGCCAACAATTGCGATTGTGAGGCTTTTACTTGGGCCGCGGCCACCTGCCAGGAGGCGTGCGCCTTATCAACTGCGCTGACAGCAACCACACCTTTTTTAAGAAGCGTCTGCTTGCGTTCAAATTCCTGTTTGAGATCGGCGGCATTAACCTTAGTGCGCGATACATCGGCTCCGGCAGCGGCCAAAACAGAGGTAGCGTTTGCCTGATTTGCCAGAGCTTGAGCGACGGCGGCCTGTTTGGTCGCCACCAATGCCTTGGCGACCGCAAGCTCAGCTTCGGCTTGCTTTACACGGGCTTCAAAGCTTTCCGGATCAATTCTGGCGATGACTTGACCGGCTTTCACGTCCGAATTGAAATCTACTGTCAGCTCTGAAATCTGGCCGGATATTTCCGAGCCTACTTCAACCGTGACAACCGCATTTAACTCCCCCGACGCGGATACTGATTTAATGATGTTGCCGCGCTCAACCTTGGCTATCCGGTAGCCGATCTCGGTGCTTTCCTGACCGTTCCAGAAATAAACACCGACCGCCAGCAAGCCGACAACACCGAGGCTGAAAAAAATGGTGGATTTGCGCATAATTGACTAACCTATATGACTTGTTTGATTATTTGGCCGGCTGTTTCTCTTTTTGGCGCTCAAGCCGTCTTTGCCGGCGGTGTTCAAAACGGGCGAGGCGGCGTTCCTGCCATTTAGCTACAGCTTGAACGAGTTGCTTGCGTTGATCGGTGGTCAATTTTGATGAGAATTCCGCCATCATATCGTTCATTGCCGTATGACCGGCTTGAAGATTAGCCTGCAAGGCGCCAAGTGCTTGCCTTAATTCAGCCTGATCAAACGGCTCCTTGGCGAGCGCAGTGGAGACGTTATTATAAAGCTCTACCCGGGTCCTGCGATTGCCGCGAAAGCCCTCGCGACGTTCACGAAAAATCTGGCGCATCATCGGGTGAACTTCATCACCGAGCACACGGCGGGCCCACGGCATCGAATAAACATTACCGCGAAATCCGGCACCTCTATGACCTTTGAAATATTTATCGGCGACGAGCAAGCCACCCAGAAAAACGTTTAGGGCGAGTGAAATGAAAAAGATAATTGCCCATCGCCGGGACGTAAGTCTGGTCATTAGAGATCCTCCAACTGGCCTTCAGCCTCGACCGCAAAAGCCATGATTTCTTCGGTTAAGGTTTCATCCTCATTCTGCACACCGTTCGTCGATAGAGGATCAGTTAAACCAAGCATAATACCGAACATTGCCGCCGCTACGAGGCCGGTAACTGGCCGCCATAACGCGCCAAAGGGCCAAAGATAATCAATTAATTCGGCCAGATCTGACTTAAACTTGCCGCCAACGCTGACCCCATTAGTGCTTCTGTGTAAAATTCCCGACGGCGCCCTTCTCAAAATCTCAGCTTTTAATTCAGGTGTCGCCCGTTCCGGTTCAACTTGATCAAACAGATTTTGGACAAATTCAAAATCCTCCTGATCGCTATATTTAGGGTTATCCACCATCATACGTCTCCTTCTAGTTCAGGACGCAAATCCTCAAGCAATTTGCGTAATCCCCGACGCCCTCGCGACAACAGCGATTCAACCGCTTCGACGCTAATTTCCATAATTTCCGCAGTCTCGATATTGCTGAGACCTTCCTGGTGAGCAAACACAATGGCTGCACTCTGGCGCTCCGGTAATTGCTGGATCGCGAAATTAACAGCCGTCGATACCTGGGCTTGGTATAACGCCTGAGCCGGGTTGGCGAACAGGTCTGCAGGCTCCGGCATGTCTTCGATATCAACCGGCTTTTTCTTGCGCAATCGATCAATACATTGGTTGTAGGTAACACGCTGCAGCCAATGGATAACCGGTTTCTCGGCCCGCCATTTATCAATATTACGCCACAATCTCAAAAACGCCTCCTGCGCCACATCTTCTGCTTCAACGCGATCACCAAGCATGCGATAGCCATAATTTACAATTCGATCCAAGTTTTGATCCACCAATATCCGGGCAGCCGCAGAATCACCATTTTTGATTTTACGTAATAAGTCCGCATCAGATTCAGGTGTTGGTTGGTTCATGTAATAAACGGTTCGTCCGAGCTTTGGTTCACCGCTACTATATCCACCTGAACTACCCGGTCGACATTCATTTTCCAGAATAACACAACTATTTGTTCTAATCTGCCGCTATCCCTTTCCAAAAAAACAACAATCAACTTTGTTAGCTTAACGGCCTTCTATCTATATTCCGTCGGTTTCGGCAAAAATAACATAACTTATCTGCTAATTATTACATTAATTCTTTGTGTTTATTTTTTATTTACATTTTATTTTGAGTAATATATATTTTCATCATAAATATTATGTAAT
>CAJWIB010000127.1 GCA_913041095.1 uncultured Rhodospirillaceae bacterium
GTCACAATCCCTACCGTAAATCCTGGACCGAAGAAAGTTTTCAGGCTGAAATGAAACGTCCCGGTGCCTAACGGTTTTCAATTTCATGCTCGACAGTCCCGACAATTATCGAATTGAATATCGCAGCGTTGGTAAGCAGTTCGTCAACATACAATCGACTGGAAATCACGACGAATTCATCATTGCGGTAAAAGAAGTTGATCTGGCGGTGCGTGACGGTGAAGTCGTGTCGCTGATCGGCCCAAGTGGTTGCGGTAAATCGACTTTATTGAATATGGGCTCAGGCCTTTATCAGCCAAGCGCTGGTGACATCTATGTTGATGAGGAGAGAGTAGACCGGCCGAACGCTCATGTCGGTTTCATGTTGCAGAAAGATTTGTTGTTGGCGTGGCGGACAATACGGAAAAACATTGAGTTTGGTTTGGAAATTCAGGGAGTGCCGGCAATAATTCGTAACGAGCGTTCTTCTGAATTACTGGAAAAATGCCGCCTCAGCGGATTTGAAGAGCATTATCCCCATCAATTGTCCGGCGGCATGCGTCAGCGCGCAGCGCTGGCGAGAACCCTGGCGGCTGACCCAAGTGTGTTGCTGCTGGATGAGCCATTTTCAGCGCTTGATGCCCAGACCAAAATGATATTGCAGCAGGATCTCGCCGAGACCCTCGCCGCGGAAAAGAAAACAGCGCTTTTTATTACCCATGATCTCGCGGAATCAGTCGCCTTGTCTGACCGTGTTTTTGTGATGAGCCAGCGGCCTGGAACGATCATCGAAGAAATCGATATCGACTTGCCACTCAGAGAAAATCCGTTGGCTCGCCGTCATGATTGGCAGAAGGACGTAGCAGTATATGTTACCCGTCTTATGGAATTGTTACATGTCGGTGAATTGGCATCGGAAGTGGAAATATAGTCAACAGGGAAATTCTACTACAAATATTTTAACTGTTTAACAATGGAGGTATCTAAATGTTACATCAAAATAAACTTTTAAAATTACTGACCGTCCCGGTTTTGGCGGTTGGCACTCTCATTGCTACTGCACCGGCTCAAAAAGCGGATGCACAGGACGTCACTTATCTTTTACCGGCTCCTGGATTTCTGCCAGCCTTTGGTCCATGGATGTTGGCGCAAGGCCGCGGTTATTACAAAGCCGAGGGTATTAACGTGAAGTTCCAAACCGCTCATGGCGGAGTTGACGTTGCCAAGCAAGTTGGTGCCGGCAATGCGGTTATCGGCGGCGGTATTGGAGATACACCCGTAATCGTGCGGCCGAACGGTATTCCAGTTAAAGCCGTTGCTGTCTTGGGCGGCCGTTCTTTAATGCAATTGGTGACCCGCAATGATCGTGGCATCAAAACGCTTAAAGATCTCAAAGGTAAAACCATCACTGCCTTGTCACTGCAGGACACTACCTATTATGCCCTGCTTGGCATGCTGGCGACCGTCGGTCTGACAAAAAACGATGTAAAAGCTCAGGGTGCTGGTCCTGTTGGTGTGTGGAAATTATTCCTCGCCGGTAAAGCCGATGCCATGGCAGCAGTGCCGGATTGGATCGGCATAGCTTATGGTGCCAAGGTGAAGCTTAAAATCTGGCCGGCTGATGATCATTTTAAAAGCATGGCTCAGGCTATCCTCGCCTCTGATAAAGTCATCAAAGAAAACCCGAAGCTTATTGGTAAACTTGTGCGGGCAACGCTGCATGGTCTCACCGACATCATGAAAGACCCGGATGGTGCAGCTGTCGATTACGTCAAGCATGTCCAAAAACACAAAGGCAAAGAAAAACAAATGGCCAGCGTGTTTAAGCTCTACAACAAATATGTCTATCCGGGGCAAAAAACCGTTGGAGCCATGGATCGGGCGCGTTTGAAAGGTTTGCAGGACTTTTACGTCAAGCAAGGTATTTTGCGCAAATCCTCGAAACTTGACGATCTCTATACCAATCAGTTCGTCAACTAAGCCAATTATGAGCCGAAGAAGCAGAATATGTCTGATCAAACCAAGGCAAAACCCAACGGAATTCAAGGCGGCATCGGCGCCAGTATCGCCGTTGCCGTTGTTTTTCTCATCGGTTGGGAGTGGGGACCGGGATTTTTTAACATCCCGCCCTATATCATTCCGCCTGCTTCTTCGGTTTATTTTGAATTTTTTCATGCCATAGAAAAAGAAAATCTTTTCTTTCACACCGGCATCACTCTTTTAGAAACAATTGCCGGATTTATTATTGGCTCCCTGATGGGCATGATCATCGGTTATATACTGGGGATATCTCCGAAAGCGGAGTTTGTTTTTTCACCTTATATATTGGCCTTGCAGATTGCGCCAAAGGTGGCGTTTGCACCTCTTTTTGTCGTCTGGTTTGGCTTTACAGTTTACCCAAAAATCCTAGTTGCCGTGCTGATCGTATTTTTTCCTATCATGGTGAATGTGCTGGGTGCCATCCGGACGGTTGATCCAGATATGGTAAATCTTGCCCGGACGTTTAATGCGACACGCTGGCAGATTTTTAAAATGATCGAATTTCGCGACGCCATGCCGCCGTTGTTCTCCGGCCTGCGTATTGGGGCCACCCTGGCCATCATTGGCGTTGCCGTAGGTGAAATGGTTGGCGGCAGTGAAGGTCTTGGCGCCGTGCTTATATTTGGCGGCGGGTCGGGTAATACTGCCCTGACATTTGTTGCCATTATCATGCTGACTGTGGTTGGTATTTTGGCCTATGTCGCAGTGGTCCTTGTCGAAAAACGCGTGCTGCATTATCTGCCGCGTAGTGAATTTAATTCAATTTAGTTGAGCAGTTAAAATATAAAAAAGTCGTCGATAATGAGAACAAAAAATGACTGAAGATACTAAAAATTTTTTGCTAGAACTTCAAGGAAGCGATTGATGCCTGACGCCGACAAGCTCGCGGGCGAAACCGAAGACTGGGAAATGGCGAAAAAATATATTGTGCCGGGCTTGCAGCGTGGTCTGCAAATCCTGCAAGCTTTTAGCCGGGATCGTACAGAAATTGGCGCACCGGAGATCGCTAAGGAATTGGGTATTCCTCGCTCAACGGTATTTAGACTTATGCAGACACTTGAATTTATGGGATTCATAGAGAGAGCTAAGAATTCCAGTGAATATCGCTTAGGCGTAGGCGTCTTGTCCTTGGGCTTCGAATATTTTGCCTCGCTTGAATTTATAGAATTGGCGCGGCCGATATTGGAGAAGCTGCGTGACGATACCGGGTTCTCGGCCCATTTGGTTATTCGCGATGGTTGGGATGTGGTGTTTGTTTTGAAGGCGGCTGCCAAAGACACATTTTCGAATTCGGTCAATGTCGGCCTGAGGTTGCCGGCGCATAGTTCAATTCTCGGACGGATGCTGCTGGCTGATTTATCGGCTGCTGAGCTAAAGCAAGTATTCCCAGAAGGCAAGCTCTCAAAATTTTCAGATCAAACGCCAACAACTTTGGCAGAAATGTCAAAGCTATTGAATGAAGATCGCAAACGGGGTTGTGCCATAGGCGCGTCCTATTTTCATAGTGGCATCGGCTCCATTTCTGCTCAAATTAAGGATAATTCTCACCGAGTGGTTGCGGCAATTAATGTGATCTATCACGACAGCACGGTCAAAAGATCGGACGTCGAAGGAAAATATTTAAAGCGTGTGCTGCAGGCCGCCGGTGAGATATCCCGGCTGCTGGATTATCATCCCGGCAGCATTGATAGAAACACCGGTAATTATCCATGAGCAGTTTAATACTAAAATGTTCAATCACGGTAACGTCCGATTACCGTCTGGAATTGACCGGCTGTTACGCTGGATAGTGGTGACACCGGATATGCACCGCGTTCATCACTCTGTCAGGCCAGAGGAAACCAACAGAAATTTTGGCTTTAGCCTGACGTGGTGGGATCGCGTGCTTGGAACTTACCGCGCGCAGCCCAAGGATGGTCACGCAGAGATGACCATCGGTATCGAGCAGTTCCGGTCACCACGTGATCTGTGGCTGGA
The DNA here is from genome assembly GCA_913041095.1 of uncultured Rhodospirillaceae bacterium. Classification (GTDB taxonomy): domain Bacteria; phylum Pseudomonadota; class Alphaproteobacteria; order Rhodospirillales; family UBA2165; genus TMED23. The sequence continues at coordinate 3,997 of CAJWIB010000127.1, forward strand.
TCGATTATTGGTACAGCCGTGGCGCGGACCCGCCAGCGATTATCCGATCAACCGGGAAAAGGAGATCGGCAATTGAATCTGCAACGAGTTTTACCTCGTCTGATTCTACTTGCCGGTATTGTGGCAGCAATTATTTGGGTGGGCCGTAATTTTGATCAGCTCAATTCAGCTGCGCTTGATGCGTGGCTTTTGGGGTTTGGGTTTTGGGCGCCGATTGCCTTTATCGGTCTCTATGCAATTGCCGCGGTTGTATTTATGCCGGGTTCACTGATTACGCTTACCGCTGGCGCTTTGTTCGGCCCGGTTTGGGGCTCACTGCTAAGTTTACTGGGCGCAACCATCGGGGCCAGCATGGCATTTCTGATTGCCCGCTACTTTGCCGGCGATTGGGTCGCCCGCAAAACTGGCGGCTGGTTGGGAAGATTGATTGAGGGTGTTGAATCTGAAAACTGGCGTTTCGTTGCCTTTGTACGGCTCGTACCCCTGTTTCCATTTAATATTACCAACTATGCACTTGGTCTTACTCGAATTTCCTTTGTGCCGTATGTCATCACGTCTTTTATTTGTATGGCCCCCGGTGGAGTGGCTTATACTTGGCTAGGTCATGCAGGCCGCGAGGCCTTTGATGGCAACACATCAGCCATTCAATGGGGTTTATTGGCCCTGGCCTTGCTCGCAGCAATCGCCTTTCTGCCACGTCTCGTGCGCCGCCTGAAAGGCAGTGGTGTTACTCAATTATCAGCATAAGATTACTTCGTTGACTGAATGCACCGCCAGATAGATTCGGCTGTTGCGGGCGTATCTATATGGTGAATGCCCAGCGGTGACAGCGCATCGACCAGTGCATTGACAATCGTCGCCACCGCGCAACCGGTGCCGATTTCGCCCGCACCCTTGACGCCGAGCGGATTAACCTCGGTTGAACTCGGATTGTCATAAGTTTCGATGAAGCAAATGTCTTTGGCCTTGGGCATGGCATAATCCATATAGGAACCCGATAACAATTGGCCGGTATCGGCATCATATGCGATGTTTTCAGATAAGACCTGACCGAGCGCTTGAACAATGCCGCCTTTAATCTGGCCTTCGACTTGGGTCGGGTTGATGGATTTGCCGACATCGGTGACGGCAATGTAGCGTTTCACCTCGACGCCACCGGTATCTGGATCAATCTCCACTTCGCAGATGTGGCAGCCGGACGGGAAGGTAGGCGCGCTAGTTTTGTGAGTGCCGACGGCGGTTAGGTCCTCTTCTTTGGCAGATTTTGCCAGCTCGGTGAAAGTGATCGAACGATCCGTTCCGGCGACGGTAAAAGTCTGATCAGCGTAATCGATATCAGCTTTGGCAGTTTCCAAGTGTTCAGCGGCCAGTTTTTTGCCTTTTTCGATGAGCATGCCGGTGGTCTCAAAAACTGCCGAGCCACCAAGACCAGATACTTTTGAGCCACCGGAGCCAAAGCCTTTTTCCAAGATTCCCGTGTCGCCTTCGAAAATCCGCACCTGCCCAGGTCTCATGCCCAAGTGTTCGCAGATGATTTGGGTATACATCGTCGCGTGGCCCTGGCCTTGGTCGGTCGAGCCGGCGTAAAGCAACGCATTGCCGTCTTCATTGATGCCCAGCTTGGCCCATTCCTGGCCGGGAGGTGCTGAGCCCTCTACGTTATTACCCATGCCAAGACCGAGCAATTTTCCCCGCTCCTGAGCTTCTGCCCGGCGCGCCTCAAAGCCTTCGGCATCCGCTTTGGCCAAAGCTACTTCCTGGTTTTTAGGAAAATGCCCGGAGTCGTAAGATGGGCCAAGCGCCGGTTTAAACGGCATCATATCTTCGGCAATTAAGTTGCGTTGCCGCAATTCCGCCGGATCGACGTCCAATTCCCGGGCTGCGATATCGATAATGCGCTCAATGATGTAGCCGGCATCGGGCCGGCCAGATCCCCGATAAGGTGACATTGGGTTTGAATTCGAAAATACTGCCGTCGCATGATAGTGAATGGTCGGCGTTTTATAGGTGCCGGCAAGGCCACTGGTCGACATGATGATGGGAAAAGTCGACATTGTTGAATAATAAGCACCGGTGTTGGCAATCGAATGAACCCGAAGGCCAAGAAAATTATAATCGTCATCTAGCGCCAGTTCTGCATTGACGACTTTATCACGGGCATGATTGTCGCTGACAAAAGCTTCCGCGCGATCACTGACCCATTTGACCGGTCGGCAGTGTTTTTGTGAAGCCCAAACTGCGAGCGGCGTTTCAGAGTAGGTCGAACCTTTCATGCCAAAGCTGCCGCCGATATCACCAGTGATGACGCGGAAATTTTCTTCCGGTTGATTAAAAATTCGATTGGCGAGAATGCTACGAGCGCCAAAAGCTCCTTGGGTCGGCAGATGGACGGTGGTGAATTTGGTCTCCGGGTTATAATCGGCAACGACGCCCCGGGTTTCAATCGTGCTCGCCGTTAGGCGGTTGATGCGAATTTGGTGTTTGACGATATGGGATGCTGCGGCGAAAGCTTTATCAGTGGCTTCAATATCTCCTTGGTGAAACTCGTAGGCGATATTATTGGGGCAATCATCCCGGACCAGTGGTGCGCCTTTTGAAATGGCGTGAGCCGGGCCGACCACCGCCTTGAGAATTTCATACTCAACGTCAATTAACTCGGCGGCATCCTGGGCCTGAGCTTTTGTTTCAGCGACTATAAACGCGACGCCATCCCCAACATAGCGCACACGCTCAGCGGCCAGTGGAAAATGCTTGGCCGGATAAATTTTCTCTGGATCAAAAGTAGGCATCGCCACGGTGTTATGCGGCATTTCGCCGAAGCCGGCTTCAAGATAGTCTGCGCCGGTGAACACATCGGCCACACCGGGAGCTGCTTTGGCGACGCTAACATCTATCGTCACAATATTCGCATGGGCGTGGGGCGAGCGCAGCATATGACCATAAAGCAGATTAGTCAGGTTAATATCATCAATAAACTGGCCGCTGCCCTTAAGAAAACGCGGGTCTTCGGTCCGGATTACTAGTGAATTGGGGTTGAAATTATTCATCTGTTATTACCCTGATAGTACAATTATTTTCGCTACTGTAGTGAGCAAATCCGGGACCTGCAAGCGATCTACCGGCGGCTGTTAAAGGGGTGTTATTGTCGTAATTTGCGGGTATAGATAGCACTAAATTAATAGAGTTTTGCTGTGGGAAAAATTTTCGTCCTGTTATTTGTCATCGTGCTGGTTGCGGTTTCTTTCTGGATGTTCCGCTACCAATATTTCGATAAAGAGATGGACGGACTGAAATATACCACCCGCCGCCATATCATCACCGAAGAAGAGTGCTACTTTGTTGGTGAATTCAAGC
>CAJWIB010000128.1 GCA_913041095.1 uncultured Rhodospirillaceae bacterium
GGTTATCTTTGATTATTCATACTTTACCTATAGACTAATTAAATAAAACACGCAGTGAGATCAGTCACACCATCTTTTAGGTGGCATTTGAGAGTTTTTCGCGACCATGCGGCCTATTCAATCCCAGTTCAGGGCCTTTGGGTACGATGCTGTTTGTCGCAATCGGCCCGCCAAGTAAATAGATGCGTTTTTACATCAATACGATATCACTGACTTCAGCGACACCGGGAATTTGGTATAGATCGCGCTTTATACATTGTTGAAGGACAGCCGAGACCTTGTCGTAACGGTGCGCAACAAAGGCAGTTTGGGTGTGTTTTGTCAGGAAGCCGCGGCAAGGATTTACTTTACCAAAATGATCCAGTTTTTCGGCTATATGATTGGCGTTTTGGTGCTGACATTGTTGATTGGGCAAAAAATCTTCATGCCGATTTATATGGCGATCTACCTTATCCGCTGGGTCAATACGGACCCAAGATGGCCGTTGGCTATGTGTTTGGAGGATATTTAGTGCTCGTCGCGTTTTATGATCGGGCGATGCATCTGCTCTGGCATCCGTCCTGGCTCGATTCCTGGGCGTCGGAACTTCTGTCGGATTGGCTGCAGAGGTGGTTGTTTTTCTAAACGTTATTTGTTTTTAAGCTGCTGCTGTTGATGGATAATCAATTTCTCAAAACAGGGTTCATTTTTGGGACCGAAATAGCGAATTTGGTTTTGATGAATTTTATCTTTGCTGCGAATTTTTGCGACAACGACAAAACCTTTCGCCTGCCAAAAAGCTGAACCACGCCGAAGTTTTGGTTTGCCGTATTTTACCGTAAATTCCTCGGTGATCTCGATATGCCGGGCAGCAGTGGAGCTAAGCGAGCGGATATAGCTGCGCCAAGTGATGATCTGCAGGCCGTACTCATCACATATTTCGGCGCGCAATTCTTCGGTATCGGTGGGCCGGTCAGCAGTACGAAGCTTGACTGAGCGGACATTGCCACGGCGCTTTAAAGTCTTGTGTTCCATCGCGTCGTAAATTTGACCAAACACCACGCCATAGGGCGGCTGATCTTCTTCTGCGGCTTGGGCATTAAAAGAGATAAAGCCCAACAGTAAAATCAAACTAAAGGATAACTTGCGCATGCCTAGTGACCGGCAAGCCGAAAGCTTTTGCCGTCACGTTCGATCCGGCCGTAGTCGGGCGCTTGAAAGTGTGCCGGCAAAATTGCCGTCTGAGTATCAGCATAGTCGCTCAAAAAAGCCATCCGGGTTGCGCGAGATTGCTCTGGGTCAGAACAGAAATTCGTTGACCATTCGGGATGGATTAGCTGAACCGGGTGATGGATAGCGTCGCCACAGAGGATGACATGGCTATCGGTGTCTTCGATGTGGATAATGATATTGCCCGGTGTGTGACCGTAGGCGGCTTCCATATGGATGCCAGAAGCAATTTGATGATTACTTGCGACCAATTGTGCTTGCCCCGACGCCATCACCGGCAAGACACTGTCGATATAAGAGCCATATAAAATTTGCTCCGTTGGGTTCTTTTCATGCTCCAGTTGCCAGTGGTTGAACTCCTTTTCGGCAAATAGATATTGCGCGTTCGGGAAAGTCGGCTGCCATGCGCCGTCGACAAGCCTAGTGTTCCAGCCAACATGATCGGCATGTAAATGGGTGCACATGACAAAATCAACATCCTCAGGTGCTACATCAGCCGTGGCGAGATTTTCGAGAAACGGTCCCTTGCGCTGGTGCCAGGCTGGGCGGGTTGGGCGGTCTTTATCGTTGCCGCAACAGAGATCAACGAGGATGGTGTATTTGTCGTTGCGCATCAGGAAAGTATGAAAGCTGAGCAGCAGATCAAACGAGTTTTGATCAAAATGATGCGTACCAAGGAGTGAAGATAGTTCCCGCATCTCCGTCAATACGGCTTCTGGATAAATCATGTTGGCGGCGAAGGGTACGCTTTCCAGATCGACGATGCGGTGAATGCTTAGGCTGCCGACGTCACAGGAGTCCGTTTCAGCATCCCATGTCGCGACGTTTGTCATCGATTTTTTGCTCTCTCTAATGCCGCTTCACCAAAAGCTTCATAAAGCTTGCGGGACAGTAGGTGCTCCTCGCGTTCCGGGTGGAACTCAGTATGCCATTGAACGGCGACAGCAAAATTTGGATGACCTTCGATGCGAATGCCTTCGACAATATCGTCGTCAGAAACCGCTTCCACAGCTAAACCCTCACCGAGTTGGTCAATACCCTGACCGTGCAAGCTGTTGACCATGGTTTTACTCTCGCCGATAAGTTCCTGGAATAAGCCATCTTCGGTAAGCTTCACCGGATGACGCAACCCATAGATATCTTCGTCACCGACGTCATCACCCCGCGGCATCCGGTGGTCATTTTTACCCAGTACTTCATTTACCCGGTAATGCAGCGAACCGCCAAGGGCAACATTCATTTCCTGCAGGCCGCGGCAAATCCCGAAGATAGGTACACCAGCTTCGATGCAAGCGGGAACGATGCGTAAAACCGTGGCATCGCGGTCCGGATCAATCTCTTCATCCTCCGGAAAGGGAGGGCCATCGTAATTATGCGGTTCCACATTAGCGCGTCCACCAGTTAGCATAATACCGTCGAACCGTTTGACCAGATCGGCATAGTCGTAGTCTTCGCCAAGGGATGGAATTTGCACGGCCATACATTTGGCAAATTCGGTCAGCGATGAGATGTAACGCTTGCCGCTGACGTGAGCAAAAAACTGACTGCCCGGTATTTGCATTGTTGATGTTGGTACACCGATAAACGGCAGAGGAAGGGAGTTTGACATGATATCCAAAAGCGGCCTTAAACAGAAGTAATCGCCATTTTAATCGGCCCTTCAGCGCGATTGTGGATGAACTGATCGAGATACTCGTTACCGGAATTGTTAACGTCTGCGGTCGGGTCGCACCAGATAATTTTGACGTCATAGATCATCGTGATTTTATTGGCGATCTGCCGGACGTCTTTTATGTCACTGGTGGTAGAAAAAGTCGTGGCGCTAAGTTCCTGGACGCCTTTGAGAACATGATTGTCACCAAAGCTTTTGGTTATGCCCTCGAGTTTAATTTTTGGAACGGTCATGTTGCCCCGCTGACTAAAATTATATGTCTGAAGATTGCCGATTTGGGCCAAAAAGTAAAGCAATCCGGCTTTTTTTGCGCCTTGGCACTGGAAGATAAGTCGGTGCGGACAAATCAGTTATATACGTATTTTGAGGCCCTACGACCTAGATCACAGACAATAACACTCAAAAGGTGTAAATTACGCGTGAAATTGGGAAGGATATCGATTCATCAGAAACTCTATCAATCAGTATTTCCGGTGTGGCTGAAGGTGCAACATAATCGGCCGGAACTTTGGGCGATGATGGCGACGATATGCAGTATGGCGATGTTGGTGAAGATGATCTAAAAGGCCGCAAAGGTGGCAAATCGGCAGCGACATCGTCAAAGATTTTAAACTCGGTAACGAATTGTGGTTTGAGGGTCCGGTATTTTATCATGAAGAAGTTGAGATCGGTCAGGACAGCAAAGACGTCATCAACACCTTTAATGGCAATGATGTTGAAATCACATTGGATCGGGTCGATGCCGATCATTTGACGAGTTATTCCGTCACCGAAGATCCGTCTGGCGATATTGTCGCCGTCTCTGAATTAGAAGCAACCGGCAGTTAGGCAACTCACAGATCGATCCGCATCAGATCATGCGCGAGGCGTAACGGGCCATCGTAATTCTTTTTGATATCTGTGGTGACCTCATCCAATAAATCGGGGCCAATAATTTCTTCCGGCATATGAATGGCCATCAATTTCTTAGTTACTGGATTGGTCGTGTCAAAATGACCGAAATGAGTGGCGACCAGGCTCTTGGCGTTGGCGCGCTTCGCCAATTTGCCAAGTTCAATGGGGCTGGTATGGGACCACGTTCCCACTTGCGCTTTCCTGCGAAACTCCAAAGCGCTTTCCGGGAAGGTGCATTCATGGATCATTAAATCGACATCTTTGGATAGTTCTACAAAGGCATCACAGGGCGCCGTGTCACCGCTGAACGATACCGATTGCCCATCGACGGTGTCCAAGCGCAAACCAAAGCACGGAGATATTTCGCGCGGGATGTGCTCAACGTAGCAGGCGGTTACTTTTACCAAATCATCTTCGTAGATCAGACCCGGCTCGCACTCAACTACGTTGGGACGTATCACATGAAGGTTTTTTGCGCGGTTTGGAAACTGCGCACGGGCCTCGATATCTTTGGCATAGGCGCCGTCCTCCAGTAAATGATTAACAAAATGTTTAGTTCCTTCCGGTCCAACGACCGTCGGTATAGTCTCGCGATTACACATCCAAGTCGCGATCATGAAATAGGGGAAGTCAGCTATATGGTCATAATGGAGATGGGATAAGAACACGATATCAACGAGTGTTGGGTCCATATGACCACGCACCATTTGCTGTGTTGCCCCAGCACCGCAATCGAACATGTACCATTTGTCGCGTACATTGATGACGATGCCGGAATCATTGCGGTCTGCGTCCGGGATGGCGGCGCCTGTGCCGAGCATGACTATTTTCATGATTACACCCTATCCAATTATTAATTGTCAAAGAGGATAGTGAATATGTGTTCTTCAGGTCAAACGGTGAGTGACGATCGAGTCGTTCAAACATTACTTGTCTGATCTGCGGGTTATTCTCTTTGTTCCAGCAAATAGTCGACGGCATTTTTTATGTCGGTCTTGTTATACACGCGTCGGTACAACCGTTCCATCATATGGCCGGTTCATTTTATCGTATTTTGATAGAGCTTTTCGAGACCTTTATTATGTCGTCTAAGCCATTCTTCAGCATCGCCGATTTCAGGTGAGCCGACTAGACCAACATCGTGACAGAAATAACAGATTTTGTTGTATACGACTTTGCCTTCTTCGGCTTTGGCGGGGAAAATCAGCCAAGCGAAAATTGCCATTGATGCCATAGCCAACCTAATCATTTGAACTAAACCTCTATCGTGAGAATAGCACGCTTGGGCGAATTGCTCATTATACAAAACCTGCTACTCTACCGGTGCGCTTTATCGGCTTGAGGAGCTGCATTTAATTTTACGATTTATTTGTGTGTATTTTTTTGCCATGATATAAATTGTGGATATTGCGGTTTGGCAGATTGCCTAAAGAGGATCGCATAGAATAACATAAAATATATAACATCCATTCATAATCCTGAAATTATGGCGGAATGGGAGCATATAAGGGGATAACTGAAATTGGATGATTTTAGCAACGACGAGAAATTCACTTATTTACGCTACAAAGTGGGTGACGATTCACCGCCGGAATGGAATACGCAGCACGTTAATTCTGGCGAATCCAGCAAATGTCCGACATACGTACATCGTGCACCGCCTTGTCAGGGAAGCTGCCCGTCCGGTCACGATATCCGCGGCTGGTTATCCATAGCCCGTGGTTTGGATAAACCCCAAGAAGGACAAACCTGGCAGGAGCTTGCCTTTGAGAGAATGAGCGTCGCCAATCCGTTCCCGTCGATTATGGGGCGGGTCTGTCCGGCGCCATGCCAGGACGGCTGCAACCGCAACGAAGTGGAAGAAGCGGTCGGCATCAATTCGGTCGAACAATATGTCGGCGATTGGGCGCTCGGCCAGGGTAAAACTTTTGCTCCGCCAGAAGTGGAAAGTGGTAAGCGGATCGCCATTATTGGCGGTGGTGTGGGCGGACTTGCCGCCGCCTATTTCCTCCGGTTGCGCGGCCATGGCTGCACCATCTTCGATACCTATAAAGAACTCGGCGGCATGATGCGTTTCGGAATTCCCAGTTATCGCACGCCGCGCGACGTTCTGGACGGAGAAATTGAACGCATCATTAATATGGGGGTCGAAGTACGGCTCAATACCCAGATTGGTAAGGATATTTCAGTCGAGGAATTGGAAAAGGATTATGACGCCATTTTTTGGGCGATTGGCGCGCAGACTGGAAAATTGCTACCCATTCCAGGAGTTAATGCGCCAAATTGTGTCGACGGCATGTCGTTCTTGAGGGCCTTTAACGAAGATCGCCTACAGCATCTCGACGGCAGAGTTCTTGTCGTCGGCGCCGGCGACACGGCGATGGATGTGGCTGCGGTTGCCCGGCGTATTGGTCACATCGAGAACAGCAGTGAAAAAGACCGTCCTGATAACGTTATTCTAGGTCATACCATTCACGACGTCGCTGAGGCCGCGCGGCGTCAGGGTGCCGATGTCTGGGTGGTTTACCGGCGTCCGATCGATAAAGCGCCAGCAACCGAACATGAGCTGACCTCAATAATCGCCGAGGGCGTGGAAATTCATGAGAACCTGGCGCCGTTGGAAGTAATCCTCGGCGAGGATGGCCGGGCCACAGCGTTGCGCGTCGTTCCGGTCGATTGGTCGTCTGGTGAAATGGTGGTCAAGGAAGGAGAGGAGTTTGATATCGACTGCGCCTTAATTGTTGGCGCGACGGGGCAGGCGGGTGACTTTGCCGGGCTCGAGGAATTCGATAACGGCAAAGGTCTGATGGATGTCGACAATTTTTTCCAGGTACTGGGAAAACCTGGGCATTTCGTCGGTGGAGATGTCATCAAACCGCATCTTTTAACCACGGCAATCGGCCATGCCTCAATTGCGGTTGAAGGAATCGACAGATATTTGCAGGGCGATAATCTCAAGAAACGTCCGAAGGTGGATGTCCATCATTTCAGCCTGCTGCAGGAATTGCGCAGCCATGAACTGGAGCCATCGGAATATGCCAACCAACCAACCTACGGCACCGATAGCGCCGATTTTGCCGTTCACAATTATGAGGACAGATCATCGGTTGAGATTATTCCGGCTGAGGACTTTTTCCTCGGCTATTATAACCATACGCCCATGCACCGGCGCAGCGAGAACACAATTAACAAAGATAATGTGCTTGGCAATTTTGACGAACGATTTAATAGCCTGGATGAACAACAGGTCATTGACGAGGCCGAACGCTGTTTGAGCTGCGGCATGTGTTTTGAATGCGATAACTGTCTTGTTTATTGTCCTCAGGACGCCATCACCCGAGTCGCCAAAGACAAGCGAGCTATGGGCCGCTATGTCGAGACTGATTATACTAAATGCGTCGGCTGCTATATTTGCGCTGACGTGTGTCCATCGGGTTACATTAATATGGGTTTAGGAGGAGATTAATCAAAGATTAGGAGGGTAGTAGGTATAAAAAATATGATCGCGTTTCACGGGCATCAAAACAGCGCTCTGAACTG
>CAJWIB010000129.1 GCA_913041095.1 uncultured Rhodospirillaceae bacterium
ATAACGGTCTGGTCGCAGGTTCGAGTCCTGCCGGGCCCACCAACCACCTTGGCGCGAACCTGGCACCAAACCGTATATATAGACAAACCTCTGATTTCTGCGGGTTTTAAGTGTCATGATTTTACTCATTTTCCGAGCAAATTCCTTAAGCCAATTAACAGGGAATTAAACAGAGATAACAGGGTAGCATATTTCAATAACAGGGATTTTTCTAAACACGAAGCCAAAAAACTATCCTTCCACATTAAGCTGATTTACTCAGCAGCTACCAGCAATGGATCGCGGAGGCCAAGGATACGACGCGCGTTGGTGTTCATAATTTTTCCAGCTCAGGTTGGGAAATACTTATCAAGCCCAGGGAAGCAAGAAATTCAAAACCAAGCCCCATTATTTTGCTGCCCAGGCGATATAGTTTACCGTTCTCCTAACGTTCCAAATAACCTAATTTTTCCAACGTAAAAACAAGACGAAATGCTGTTGAAGTTGAAATATCCAGCGCACCTGCGGTTTGACCCAAATCAAGGCGCCCGGCCGCCGAATGCCCTATCATGCACATCATTTAACCATCGCCGGCCATAGCGCAAGGCGTTGCCTTGCTCGTTGCTGGACGATTGGACCGTAAAAATGAGGAGGCTATTATGAGCTTGGTGGAAATCGAAGTCACGATCGGCAATGACGATTGTGTTGAAACGCGGGAACTGCCGCTTATGGACTTAGCCCCCTATTATGCCGGCGAGCCGGGGGCTAAGGAGGCACTAGCCATTGAGCTGCGCAACGCCGCCGAAGAGATCGGTTTCCTGGCCCTTATCAACCACGGCGTCGATTGGAGCCTAATCGAAAGCGCGGTCGCCGAAAACAAGCGCTTCCATGCGTTGCCTGACGAAGAAAAAATGAAAATCGCCGTCGATCAGAACCAGCGCGGCTATATCAAGCCGAAAGCGACGATGATCAAACATTCCACCTACCACGAACACACCACGATGGATTACAACGAAACCACCGTGTTCGCCACCGACTTCCCGCCCGACCACCCGGGCATCCAGGCGGGCAAGCAGTTCTACGGGGTGAACCAGTGGCCCGAGAACCTGCCCGGCTTCCGCGAGACGGTGGAAACCTACATGGCGGCGATGGAGGCCATGGGCAAAAGCCTGCTGCCCATCTGGGCGTTGGCCTTGGAACTGCCAGAAGATTATTTCGAGCCATTTTTCGAGCACCATTACACCTATTACCGGATGGCCCATTATCCGCCCCGCGAAGCCCCGGAAGAAAACGAATACGCCCTCGGCGCGCACGCCGATACGGGCTTCATGACCCTGTTGCCGGCGCCCGATGTCTGGGGACTGGAAATCATGGACAAGAACGGCATCTGGTTCCGCCCGAAAAAAGTGGAGAATGTCATCCACATAAATATCGGCCAGTTCCTGGAACGCTGGTCCAACGAACGTTTCATGGCGACGCCGCACCGGGTATTGGTTCCCACCGAAGACCGCTATACGACGCCGGTGTTCGTCAATCCGGACCTCAACCCGGTGGTCGAGTGCCTGCCGAGTTGTACCAGCCCCGACAATCCGCCGAAATACGGGCCGGAAAGCTATTGGGACTTCTTCAAGTGGTACATGACCAACTCCTATCCCCACTATGGCGGCGATGGCTTCCACGCTGCATAAATTATATGTCAACGGCGGAGTAAAATTAGTCCACTTTTCTCAGCTGCGCGAGGTGTCGCGGGTTGTCCCGGTAGTCCCTAGGCTGTTGTAGATGAATTGCGAGCGGCATCGTCGTGTCCGCATAATATCAACTAAAGGAGCACGACTATATTTCAATCAACGCCGACTATCGGACATGATAGTAATATCCCAAAAATAGCGGTGATTGTTTCTATATTTTACTCGACTGTTTGTTATTTGGTATCTAGGTTGCGCGGGTATATGTTCATACGGGGGATGATTTTTTAATTGTTGGGTAAGTTTTAACGTCTGGGTAGAATCAGGTATATAGTGCTGGGAAATTCAAAATGAAATTACGCTTCATGGAGACGTTATCTGTCGGCGCATCGCTTTCTATTGTTCAGGCTAATATTAAACCGATTAAAATTGACATCGTCAAATGATGGTGGCTTACCCCCATGATCATTATTGAAGACGTTGCCCTCTACTTCGGTGGTTTGAAAGCGGTTGACGGAACCAGTTTCCATATCCGCAAGGGTACTATTACCGGTTTGATCGGCCCCAACGGCGCTGGTAAGACGACATTGTTTAACGTTATCGCTGGGGTTTTTCCTCCGTCTGCTGGACAGGTCTTTCTTGATGGCGAGGAGATAACCGGCCTTAAACCTCACCAGCTTTTTGCAAAGGGGCTCTTGCGGACATTCCAGATCGCCCATGAGTTTTCGTCCCTGACGGTCCTTGAAAACTTGATGATGGTTCCTAAAGGCCAATTGGGTGAAAAATTGATTAATACCTGGTTCTATCGGGGCAAGGTTGCTGAACAAGAACGAGTGACTCATAAAAGGGCTTCCGAAGTCATTGATTTTCTCAAATTGAACCATCTGGCAAACGAGCCAGCTGGGAACCTCTCAGGCGGCCAGAAGAAACTACTTGAACTGGGTCGCACCATGATGGTCGACGCCAAGGTGGTACTGCTTGATGAAATCGGGGCAGGCGTTAACCGAACCCTCTTAAAAGATATCGGTGACGCTATTATCCGCCTGAATCAGGAACGTGGTTATACCTTTTGTATGATCGAGCACGACATTGATTTTATTTCCAGACTGTGCAACCCGGTGGTGGTGATGGCTGAAGGAAAGGTTTTGGTGCAGGGCACTGCTGACAAAGTTAAATCCGACGAAAACGTCATCGAGGCTTATCTTGGAACCGGCCTCAAGAACAAAGTTGGGGTAATAACTTAAGTGGGCCATTTATCGGGGAAAAACATGAGTGGTGGATATGGTGGTGCGGATATTCTGCACGACTGTAATATTTCCGTCGATAAAGGAGAAATTGCCGTTGTTGTTGGCCCTAATGGCGCCGGCAAGTCAACCGCGATGAAGGCCCTTTTCGGAATGCTGAATCTTAGTCAGGGTAACGTCACTCTTGGCGGCGAGGATATTACCTGCCTTTCACCTCAAGAAAGGGTTAAAAAGGGAATGGCAATGGTGCCGCAAACAAACAATGTGTTTGCCAGCCTGACGGTGCAGGAAAACCTTGAAATGGGGGCATTTCTTCGCCGTGACGATATATTTCAAACGATGGAGCATGTCTTCGAGTTGTTTCCTATTTTGAAGGATAAGCGTAACCAAGCGGCTGGCGAGCTTTCCGGCGGCCAACGCCAACAAGTTGCCGTTGGCCGTGCTCTGATGACCACGCCAGAAGTGCTGATGCTGGACGAACCGACGGCTGGAGTATCACCTATCGTCATGGATGAACTGTTCGAACGCATTCTCGAAGTAAAACAAACTGGTATAGCTATTCTGATGGTCGAACAAAACGCCCGACAGGCGCTTAATATAGCAGATACGGGGTACGTCCTGGTCACCGGTAAGAACAAGTTTACCAATACCGGAGAAGCCTTGCTAGCCAGCCCCGAAGTCCGACGTTCATTTCTGGGAGGTTAGTGTAATCTTGACCGATATTATGAATGCCACCGTCCTGCTATCTAATTTCGTCATCATCCCGGTGCTGGCATACGGTTCACAGCTTGCCCTCGGGGCGTTGGGGGTCACTCTGGTATACGGCATTCTCCGCTTCGCAAACTTCGCCCACGGTGATCTGATGGCTTTCGGGACGATGATCACTATATTGGTAACTTGGTGGCTGCAATCCATCGGTGTGAGCTTTGGTCCGTTGCCGACAGCACTGCTGGCCCTGCCGGTTGCTATTGTTTTTACCATCGCTATGGCCTTGTTTACTGATAGGGCTGTCTACAGGTTCTATCGTAGAAAGCGCAGCACACCGGCAATTTTTGTCATTGCTTCGATTGGTGTGATGTTTGTATTGAACGGCATTGTGCGCTTTATCATCGGTCCCAATGACCAGCAATTTGCCGATGGTGAACGCTTTATCATCAAGGCTCGCTCCTTCAAGCACATGACAGGCCTAAATGAAGGGCTGGCGTTTAAGGTTAGCCAAGGTCTGACCATCGGTATCGTTTTCGTCCTAGTGATATCCCTGTTTTGGTTCCTTCAGAATACTCGAACCGGAAAGGCAATGCGGGCTTATTCTGACAATGAAGATCTGGCTCTTCTTTCAGGTATAGATCCGGAAAAGGTTGTCATGGTGACCTGGATCATCACGGCGGCATTGGCAACCATTGCCGGAACCCTGTATGGGTTGGATAAAAGCTTCAAGCCTTTTACCTACTTCCAGCTTTTGTTACCGTTTTTTGCCGCCGCCATTGTCGGCGGTATTGGTAAACCAGTCGGCGCCATTATTGGTGGTTTTGTCGTCGCCTTCTCGGAAATCAGCATCACTTACGCCTACAAGAAATTTCTCAAGTATCTCGTCCCGGAAAACTGGGCGCCAGAAGGACTCGTTCAATTCCTGTCCACGGATTATAAGTTCGCGGTATCTTTTCTGATCCTAGTTCTGGTGCTGTTGATCCGCCCGATGGGTATTCTTAAGGGACGAGTGATATGAACAATGTCCAGCGTTCAGTCCTGTCTTTTGCCTTAATCGCATGTTTGCTGCTGATTGTTGGCTTATTCCAATCATGGTCGCTGATGCTGTCGATTCTCAATCTCTGCCTGATTTCATCGGTGATGGCGCTTGGCGTCAATATCCAGTGGGGCTATGCTGGCCTGTTCAACGTCGGGACTATGGGTTTTGCGGCCCTTGGTGGCGTTGCCGCTGTACTGGTCTCGAAAGGACCGGTTCCGGAAGCCTGGGCGGTAGGCGGATGGAATCTGATCATTGCCGCATTTCTATTTATGCTTACGGTCACCCTCGCCATCATTACCTATCGGCGTATTAAACGAGGTACTTTACGGCTCCTTGTCTTGTCTGGGACCATCATTCTCGGCATCTTCGCAACCCGGTACTTCTCCGATCCCGCCATCGCTGATATAGAGGCCGTAAATCCAGCCCTAACCGGGTATCTGGGTGGTATCGGACTGCCAATCCTGTTTTCATGGATTGTGGGTGGTGTATTTGCAGCTGGCGCTGCCTGGGTCATTGGCAAGATCGCCTTGGGACTGCGTTCAGATTACTTGGCCATCGCCACTTTGGGTATTTCGGAAATCATTATCGCTATTTTAAAAAACGAGGACTGGTTGACCCGTGGTGTCAAGAATGTTGCCGGATTGCCTCGTCCTGTGCCCTATGAAATAGACTTGCAAAAGAGTGACTGGTTTATCAATTTGACGGAATGGCTGAATTCCAATTCCCTCTACGGACTATCATCTATTGAGAGAGAAGATCTTTTATCCTCCTCTGTTACCGAATTTTCCGGTATCTATGTGAAGCTTTGCTACACCGGTCTGTTCGCTGCGGTCTTGGTGATTATTCTAACCATGAGCGTGATGGCTTTGAATTCTCCGTGGGGACGCATGATGCGAGCCATTCGAGACAACGAAACCTCCGCAGCCGCCATGGGGAAAAACATTACCGGACGGCATTTGCAGGTCTTTATAATTGGTTCCGCCGTCATCGGTATTGCTGGAGCTATGCTGACGACCCTTGATGGTCAGCTGACGCCCGGCACTTATAACCCGCTTCGTTTTACTTTCCTGATCTGGGTAATGGTGATCGTCGGAGGTTCCGGCAATAATCTCGGATCTGTGCTTGGTGGTTTTTTAATCTGGTTGACCTGGATCGAAGCGGAACCCGTAGGCGTGTGGCTGATTGACGGTGCAACTGGCTGGCTGGGCGGTACAAACCCGATACGGCTTCACCTAATGGACGCTGCTCAGCATATGCGCCTGTTCATGATGGGACTGGTTCTATTGTTTGTCATGCGCTTTAATCCCGGCGGCATATTGCCGGAGGTAACAAAGGTTGGAAAATTAAGTAATTGAAATAAAATGGGAATAGTGCTTATGTTGGCTCAATTTTCAAAACATTAAGACTTTCAAATAGTATTGATATCACTAGGAGGAAATAATGAAGAAACTACTATTAGCGACGTTTTTGCTCACAACAGCTTTGGTCCCTTCCATGGTTGCAGGCAAAGACATCAAAATCGGCGTGATCCTGGGTTTTACAGGGCCAATTGAGTCTTTAACCCCAGCCATGGCCAAATCGGCGGAATTTGCTTTTAAGGAGGCCTCGGATTCAGGTCTATTGCTGGGAGGAAAGAAAATTGTGGCGGTACGTGCAGATTCAACCTGTATTGATTCAGCAGCGGCTACCGCTGCAGCCGAGCGTCTGATTACTTCCGATGGTGTTGCCGCTATTTTGGGAGCAGACTGCTCCGGCGTCACCGGTGCTATCGCCAACAATGTTGCCGTTCCCAAAGGGGTTGTTATGATTTCTCCATCGGCTACATCCCCAGCTCTCTCTACGATTAAGGATAAAGGCTTCTTTTTCCGGACCGCGCCGTCCGACGCTCGCCAAGGTCAGGTTCTGGCCAACGTAGTAAAGGGTCGTGGCATCAAAGAAGTAGCCGTCACGTATACCAACAATGATTACGGTAAAGGTTTAGCCAATTCCTTCAGCAACGCCTTCAAGGCATCCGGTGGCAAGGTTTCTATCTCCGCAGCCCATGAAGATGGCAAGGCTGACTATTCTGCTGAAGTTGGTGCCCTGTCGGCGGCTGGCTCAAAACATCTCGCCGTGTTCGGTTACGTGGATCAAGGCGGCAAGGGAATTATCCGGGCTTCGCTCGACAGCGATGCCTTTAATAGCTTCATCCTGGCCGACGGCATGGTCGGCCCCACCCTGATTAAAGCAATCGGCAAGGAATCGGTGAATGCCTTCGGTACCCGTCCCGGCGGAAAATCGAAGGGTGCACAAATTTACATGGGAATGGCCGAAAAGGCTGGCATCAAAAAAGATGGTCCTTATGTGGGTGAGTCTTACGACGGTGCTGCTCTGATTACGTTAGCCATGCAGGCGGCCGGTTCCGCCAAACGTTCTGCCATACAGTCGAAAATTATGATGGTTGCCAATGCGCCAGGGACAAAAATCATGCCCGGTGAAATCGCCAAAGGCTTGAAAATTCTCAGCGGCGGTGGTGATGTCGACTATG
>CAJWIB010000130.1 GCA_913041095.1 uncultured Rhodospirillaceae bacterium
ATCGCCATCAGGGATGCATCCCGCCGGTGGGCGCCGATCATCGGCAGCGTGCCTTGCAGAGCCGCCACAAAAAGCGCCAAGATCAGAGCAAAATGGCCAATTTCAACGATCATGCTGTCTTCTCTGATGAGCCTCTATTTATTTCTCTTTTGCCACGGGCTTCCATTGTCCGGATTTTTTCAACGCTTCAGCAACTTCCGGCGGCATATAGGTTTCATCATGTTTGGCGAGTACTTCGGTGGCAGTAAAGACCGCATTATTATAACGCCCTTCGGCGACAATTCCTTGACCTTCCCGAAAAAGATCAGGCAAAATTCCCCGGAACTCTACCACAATGGACTTGTTGAGATCGGTCACTTTAAAGCGATTGGTCACACCATCGGCGGTTTTGCTGACACTGCCTTTCTCGATCAAGCCACCGACCCGCAGCCGTTGGGTTGGCTTTAACTCGTTTTTGGCAAATTTCTCAGTGATTTCGGTTGGGTTATGGAAAAAAACAATATTGTCTTCGAAAGCAGTCAGGATTAGCGCCGCCGCCGCACCCAATACCAATAAGCAAAGCGCAATGAAGGACAGGCGACGATGTTTACGCTTTAACGCCATCGGAGGTATCCTCAGGTTGCAGGGAATTTAATTCGGCCTCAGAGGTTTTTAGGAAGCGCTGGCTTTGGATCAGTATGCCGATCAGCACCAATGCCGACAGGCCAAAAGCCGAACAAATAAAAGAACCATAACCACCCATTGATAAAAATTCAGCCATCAACTAGCCTTCCGCCTGGCGAATGCGCAGAGCGCGCACTTTGTAGGCGCTGAGCTCAGCGCGGCTACGGATGAACAACACCCAAAAATAAAATGCGGTATAACCGACAGCCATTAACAATAATGGTGTCAGCATGCTGGAGTGGATCGCCGGGCCGTCCATTTTGACGACGCTGGCTGGCTGATGCAGGGTGTTCCACCAGTCGACAGAAAATTTAATAATCGGCACATTGATAACGCCGACGATTGCCAATATTGCAGCAGCGCGGGCGCCGCGGGTTGGTTCATCAAACGCATTATACAAAACCATGTAGCCGAGATAGAGAAAGAACAGGATCAATACCGAGGTCAGCCGTGCATCCCACACCCACCAAGTTCCCCACATCGGCTTACCCCAAAGCGAGCCGGTGGCGAGCGCTAGAAAAGTAAAACAAGCGCCGATTGGCGCTGTCGATTTAGCAACGATGTCGGCGACCATATGCCGCCAGATCAGTACCACGGCACTGGAAGCAGCGAGGGCAACATAACAAAACATAGCCATCCAAGCGGCTGGTACATGGACATACATCATGCGCACGGTTTCGCTCTGCTGATAATCAGGGGGTGATTGGAAAAGAGAATAGTATAGCCCTGCACCCATAGTGATGAGTGTGACGACCATCGCAATCGGCTGCAGTTTCGATGTAAGACGCAGAAAACGGGTCGGATTGGCAAAATAGTTAAACATGTTTCTCAACGGTGATCTTAATTAAATTGCGGGGCATAATTTTCGGTACTGGATATAGCTTATTTTAGCTAGATGCAAATTGATCTTACTCAATAATACATTACTTTTTGGTAATAATTTTACCCTCATTCGGCGGCTTGGCGAAGGGCGGCGGCACTGGCCCAGGGACACAACGCAAATGACGCCAACAACAAACCACCCAACACCAACAATTGCGGTTTACTCGGCAGATCGATAAGCGCAGCATCAACGGCGCTCACCCCAAATATCAAGGTGGGGATAAACAGCGGCAAAATCAACAGCGACAGTAAGAAGCCGCTTCGCCGCGCGCCCAAAATCAAGGCAGCTCCGATGGTGCCGATCAAACTTAGCGTTGGTGTGCCAAGCGCCAGCGCCGCAAGCAAGACGCCATAGCCCGACGTTTCCATATTCAATAACAGAGCCAATAATGGTGAGATAATGATTAGAGGCAGGCCCGTGGTCAGCCAATGAGCGATTGTCTTAGCTAATACTAAAAGTTCCAAAGGCTGGGGCGTTAAGATCAGCAAATCGAGACTGCCGTCTTCGAAATCTGTCTGGAACAAGCGATCCATCGACAACATCGCCGAAAGTAACGCCGCCACCCAAATAACGCCAGCGCTGATGCGGGTCAGGATACCGGGTTCCGGTCCGACGCCGAGCGGGAACAGTACCACAACTAGGACAAAAAACATCACCACCATCATGCTATCCGCACCATGGCGAATGGCGAGGCGAATCTCGCGCTGGATCAAACTGGTAAAGACTTTCCAGAACACGTTCATGCCACGTTTTCCTTGGGGGCTTTCATATTATTGGTAAACTCGGAGATGTTGAGAACGTTACTTTCTGGGCTGAGCTCCTCATGAGTGGCGACAGCGACCAGACCGCCTTTTTCCTGATGCGCCGTTATAGCAGACCGAAGAACACCAACCGAGGCTTTATCCAGGGAATTTGCCGGTTCATCCAGCAGCCAAAGCGGCGCCGGGCTGGCGCAAATGCGGGCGAGATTGAGTCGCTTGCGCTGACCAGCTGATAAAAATCGCGCCGGCAGTGAGGCGAGATGGCTGAGTGAAAAATTTTCGAGTGCCTCGCCGACGCTGCGCTTTGCAGGATCGACGCCGCTCATCTCAGCCCAAAATGTGAGATTTTCTTCAACCGTTAGCACGGTTTTAATCGCATCTTGGTGGCCGATATAATGCAGCAGATCCCTGTAGGTTTTGGCATTTTCCAGGGTGCTTTCACCATTCCACAAAATTTGACCGCCAACCGGTCGCAATAAGCCCGCCATCAAACGCAGCAATGTTGATTTGCCGCTGCCATTGGGCCCGCGCAAGTAGAGCACTTCGCCTTCGCCAATCGCAAAGGTGAGCTTGGCGAAGACCACGCGCTCACCGCGAATACAGGTCAGATTATTGCCGGTAAATTCTGCCATGGCCCATAGATATCTGAGGAAGACCCTCGAGACAATAAGATTAAAAATACTTCGATGGTTGACCTAAGGGTGGTCTCGATCAACTCACTGCTGTTAGCAATTTATTTTCTTCAGATTGCACCAGGGGTGCGGCTTTTTGCAGGAAAGCCAACCATTCGGGGATTTTGAACAGCTCGTCCCGGCGGACCAGTCGGTCTTCATAGGACTTGTACTGCCAAATTAGAATTACCTGATTGGGGTCACCCACGTCCTGGCGATAAAAGCCGGTCAAATTGCCGCCAACCGGTAATTGGATTGGTAGCCCCTCGTCCTGGTAAAGCCTGACAAAGGTGGCGGCCTGGCCTGGGTGAATGGTATAAAGGCGCATTTCGATGAGCATGGATGCTATTCCTCTCGGCTAAATTTTGCGGTACTTTAGGGGTGCACTTCATTGTTTGACAAGGGTAGTTAATTGATGACGTCAGTTTTGGTTTTATTTCATAGCGTGACCGGCAGTACTTACCGGCTCGCCGAAGCCATTGCGGCGGGGATTGATAGTGTTGATGACTGTCAGGCGAATTTGCGACGGGTGCCGAAAATTGGAGGCTCGGAAGTCATTTTCGGTGGCAATGATATGGCTGAGCCCCGCGCTCAATTTGAACATGTTCCAGTGGCCAAGATTGAAGATTTAATCACGCACGATGCCCTTGCCATCGGCACCCCGGTTTATTTTGGAGCGCAAAGCTCGGCCTTGCGGTATTTCCTGGATCAAGCGGGTAAATACTGGATGGAAGGCACCTTGACCGGCAAACCGGCGACGGCGTTTGCCGGTGCTGGCTCAGGAGCCGGCCGGGAAGCAGCCCTGATGTCGCTCTGGAGCACTTTCGCGGTGTTTGGCTTGACGATTGTGCCCCTGGGCACCCGTGCCCAAAATGTAACCCCTGCTGATCAGGTGACGGGTACAACGCCGTTTGGTGCGGCAACGATCTCAGGTGGGAACGGGAAGCGGCCTTCAGATGCCGAGCTTGCCGCCGCCCGTATTCAGGGCCAGGCCCTGGCCGAAATTATGCTTAAATTGAAAGTAGATTAAAAAAAGTGGCTGGAAAGAGGTGTCTCAGGGGGGGGACGCTTTCCAGCCGTTAAGTTATGGCAGACGAGACTGCCTATGGGAGATAAGAGGGCCAGAGTGTGTGCCAATGTGCTGGCGACTCTCTTGATATCAGGAGGCCTGATAGAGTTGCATTAAAGGGTTCAAATGTGGCGACAATATGCAGCAATTATAACGTTTTCGTGTCTTTATGGATCAATTTGGCGCTAAAAAACCTCGTCTGAGGCTGGAGTTTTCTGCCCTCATGGTGTAGGCAAGGCCCCAATTCTAAAACACGTTTACGATCACCTAAATTTGAGGAGCACTGCATGTCCAAAGTCGGCCAGGATACCCTTAAAACCCGTCGTTCATTGAGTGCCGGTAGCAAAGATTATGACTATTTTAGCCTTGAGGCGGCATCAAGTGCAGGCCTCGGCGATATTTCCCGCTTACCGTTTTCCCTAAAAGTATTATTGGAAAATCTGCTGCGCTATGAAGATGGCTCGACCGTCACCGTCGATGATGTCAAAGCCTTGGGTGCCTGGCTCGAAACTAAAAGCTCGAACCGTGAAATCGCTTATCGTCCCGCCCGAGTGCTGATGCAGGATTTTACCGGTGTGCCCGCTGTTGTTGATCTGGCGGCGATGCGCCAGGCGATGAAGGATTTGGGCGGTGATCCCCAAAAAATTAATCCGCTGAACCCGGTTGATCTGGTGATCGACCACTCAGTGATGATTGACAATCACGGCAGTAATGAAGCTTTCGACGCTAATGTTGATAAAGAATTTGAGCGCAACCAGGAACGCTATGAGTTTCTGCGTTGGGGTTCTGAAGCCTTTGATAATTTCCGTGTTGTGCCGCCCGGCACCGGCATTTGCCACCAGGTAAATCTCGAGTTCCTGTCGCAAACAGTTTGGACCGATGAGGTTGATGACAAAACAGTAGCCTATCCAGATACGCTGGTTGGCACCGATAGTCACACGACGATGGTCAACGGTCTGGCCGTGCTCGGCTGGGGTGTCGGTGGCATTGAAGCCGAGGCCGCCATGCTCGGCCAGCCGATCTCCATGCTGATTCCGGAAGTTGTCGGCTTTAAGCTCACCGGTGAAATGAAAGAAGGCACAACAGCGACTGATCTGGTGCTGGTGGTCGTGCAAATTCTGCGTGAAAAAGGTGTGGTTGGTAAATTTGTTGAGTTCTATGGCCCGGCTCTCGATAGTTTAGCTTTACCGGATCGGGCGACGCTTGCCAATATGGCGCCGGAATATGGCGCCACCTGTGGCATTTTCCCTATTGATGAAGAAACCATCCGCTTCTTGAAGTTTACCTCGCGCGATGCGGACCGGGTGGCCTTAGTCGAGAAATACGCCAAAGCCCAAGGCATGTGGCGCGATGCGTCGACACCGGACCCCAAGTTTACCGATACCCTGGAACTTGATATTTCAACTGTTGAGCCATCAATCTCAGGCCCCAAACGACCGCAGGATCGCATAGCCCTATCAAACTCCTCCGGTGCATTTCAGGAAACTCTCAATACCGTTGGCCGCGGCAAAGGTCCAATTGACGCCAAGGGCGAAGATTATCAAGTCCAGGACGGCGATGTTGTTATTGCCTCAATTACGTCCTGCACCAATACCTCCAACCCCTCAGTTTTAATGGCAGCTGGTTTGGTGGCGCAAAAAGCCAATGCGCTGGGACTTCGACCCAAGCCCTGGGTGAAAACCTCATTGGCGCCCGGCAGTCAGGTGGTCTCAGACTATCTCGAAGATGCCGGGCTGCAAGGTGATCTCGATGCCCTCGGCTTTAATGTTGTTGGCTATGGCTGCACCACCTGTATTGGCAACTCGGGTCCACTGCCGGAACCGGTTGGCGAAGCTATCACCAAAGGTGATTTGACGGTCTGCGCGGTTTTATCCGGCAACCGGAATTTCGAAGGCCGCATTCATGCTCAGATCAAAACCAATTACCTCGCTTCACCGCCCCTGGTGGTGGCTTATGCGATTGCCGGCTCAATGACCCGTGATCTTTACAATGACCCGCTGGGCAAGGACACTGATGGCAATCCGGTTTATCTCAAAGATATCTGGCCGACCAATAAAGAGGTCAGCGATGCGGTGCTCAACCATATTGCGCCCGACATGTTTGCAACCCGCTATAGTGAGCAGGTTTGGGCTGGGCCTGAACAATGGCAAAATATTCAGACCGAAGGCTCTGAGACCTATGATTGGCAGGAAGCCTCGACTTACATCAAATATCCATCCTTTTTTAAAGGTATGAAAGCGGAAGCCGACGACTTCTCGGATATTGTAGGGGCGCGCGAACTTATGGTCTTGGGAGATTCGATCACTACCGATCACATTTCACCGGCAGGTGCTATCAAGGAAGACAGTCCAGCCGGCAGCTATTTGACTGATCGCCAAGTTCGCACCCAGGACTTTAACTCCTTTGGCTCGCGCCGAGGCAATCATGAAGTGATGATGCGCGGCACGTTTGCCAATATTCGCATCAAAAACGAAATGGCGCCCGGCACCGAAGGCGGCATAACCATTCATCACCCGTCCGGCGAACAAATGCCGATTTATGAAGCGGCGGTAAAATATGCCGATGACGGTGTGCCTCTGGTGATCGTCGGCGGCTCACTTTATGGCACCGGCTCGTCTCGCGACTGGGCGGCTAAAGGTACGCGGTTGCTCGGTGTCAAAGCCGTTATCGTTGAAAGCTTCGAGCGTATTCACCGCTCCAATCTGGTTGGTATGGGTGTGTTGCCCTTGCAGTTTAATGAAGGCCAGGACAGGAAAATCCTCAAGCTGGATGGTACTGAGATTTTCGACATCACCGGCATCAAGGATGGTATTGACCCTCGCATGGATGTGCCCTGCAAGATCACCCGGACTGATGGCTCGACCGAAGAGATTGAACTGTTGTGCCGGATCGACACGGCGGATGAGGTTGAGTACTACCGGCATGGCGGTATTCTTCAATATGTACTCAGGAATCTTAAAGCGGCCTAAGTTGTTTTATTAGAATGAACAGCTAGGTATCTCACGCAATTATTAATGGAGAACGGTTCATACGGGGCAGGGTTGTGCTGTTTTTCTGCAGAAAGTGCAAAAAGGTTTGATCCTTGGCTCTGCATCTATTCAGTTGGCTCAAAACGTTAACTGATTTCAGATT
>CAJWIB010000131.1 GCA_913041095.1 uncultured Rhodospirillaceae bacterium
CCTTTATTTCGACCTCGCCGCTGCATATGAAATATAAACTGCAGATGGAGCCGGAAGATGTGCGTCAGGCGGTCATCGACAGTGTCACCCTGGCGCGCAACTACACCGACGATGTCGAATGGTCATGCGAGGATGGTTCGCGCACCGAGCATGACTTTATGTGCCAGACCATAGAGTCGGCGATCGATGCCGGGGCAACAACCATTAACATCCCGGATACCGTCGGCTACGCCATGCCAATGGAATATGCGGCGATGATCGAAATGGTGATGAACCGGGTGCCGAATATCGATAAAGCGATAATCTCGGTGCATTGCCACAATGATCTGGGTATGGCGGTGGCTAATTCACTGGCGGCGGTTCAAGTCGGCGCCCGGCAGGTCGAGTGCACCATCAATGGCTTGGGCGAACGTGCCGGCAATGCGGCGATGGAAGAGATTATCATGGGGCTCCGAACCCGGCCTGATCATCTGCCCTACAATACCAACATTAAATCCGAGTTGATCACCAAAGCGAGCAAGCTGGTCTCAACCGTTACCGGTTTCACAGTGCAGCCCAATAAAGCGATTGTCGGTGCCAATGCCTTTGCCCATGAAGCTGGTATCCATCAGGATGGCGTTTTGAAAAATGCCCAAACCTATGAAATTATGACACCGGAATCAGTCGGTCTGACCGAAAGCAAATTGGTCATGGGCAAGCACTCAGGCCGCCATGCCTTCCGCGAAAAGCTGATCGAGTTGGGCTATGATTTGGGCGATAATGCCGTACAGGATGCTTTCAAACGTTTCAAAGATTTGGCTGACGTTAAAAAAGATGTCTATGATGAAGACATTATAGCCATCGTCGATGATGCGGTTATACGAACTAATGACATAATCAATTTGGAAAAATTGGAAGTGTTATGTGGCACCGAACAACAGCCACCAAAAGCTTCGATGACGCTCAATGTTGATGGCGATCAAAAATCGGCAGAGATGACAGGTGACGGTCCGGTTGATGCGATTTTCAAAGGTATCAAGCAACTAACTGGCATGGAGCCACATTTGCAATTGTATCAAGTTCACGCGGTGACCCAAGGCACTGATGCCCAAGCCGAAGTAACCGTGCGCCTTGAAGAAGACGGTAAAACCGTCAACGGCCAAGGGGCGGATACGGATACCATGGTTGCCTCTGCCCGCGCTTATATTAATGCGTTGAATAAACTACTGGTAAAACGAGAGAAATCAGCACCGTCTGCTCTGTCAGCCTGATAAATAGGGTGAATTTTTTCCCAATACGTACCAATTCATCGTTTTAGTTCCTGAAATGCCGGGGTAGAATCCAGAAATACCCCGGTATTTTATTGAAAAACTAGTCGTATCTCTTTGATTAATCTTAGCGAATCGGTTAGAGAATATTAAGAATTAGCCCTGATTGTATATAATTACCAGGACTTATCAGAATTTTTAGATATTGAGAGCCTAAATGCTGTCGCGAATTTTTGGATTTTTATCGGCTGATATGGCCATCGACCTTGGTACGGCTAATACCCTGGTTTATGTCAAGGGCAAAAATATTGTACTGAATGAACCGTCCGTGGTCGCCATTGCCGAAGTTAAGGGCAAGAAGCAGGTCTTGGCTGTCGGCAATGATGCCAAGCAAATGCTGGGCCGGACACCGGGCAACATTCAGGCCATTCGTCCTTTGCGCGATGGTGTCATTGCCGATTTTGAAATCGCCGAAGACATGATCAAATACTTTATCCGTAAAGTGCATAATCGCCGCAGTTTCGCTTCACCGATGATTGTAATTTGTGTGCCCTCGGGCTCGACCCCTGTGGAACGCCGCGCTATTCAGGAATCAGCTGAGGCCGCCGGTGCTCGCAAAGTGTTTCTAATCGAAGAACCGATGGCTGCTGCGATTGGTGCAGGGCTGCCGGTGACCGAGCCAACTGGCTCGATGGTTGTTGATATCGGTGGTGGTACGACGGAAGTTGCGGTGCTGAGTTTGGGCGGTATCGTCTATGCGCGCTCTGTCCGGGTCGGTGGCGATAAAATGAACGAGGCCATCATTGCCTATATCCGCCGCAATCATAATTTGCTTGTTGGTGAAAGTAGTGCTGAGAGAATTAAGGAAGAAATCGGCTCAGCCTGTCCGCCGGAAGAAGGCGAAGGTCGGACGATGGAAATTAAGGGCCGCGATTTGATGAACGGCGTGCCGAAAGAATTAATCATCAGCGAACGCCAAATTGCTGAAAGCCTTATTGAACCAGTGAGTCAGATAATTGAAGCGGTGAAATCCGCGTTAGAGCATACCGCGCCAGAACTGGCTGCCGATATCGTTGATAAGGGTATCGTGCTGACCGGTGGCGGCGCCTTGTTGACAAATATGAATTATGTTTTGCTCCATGCGACGGGTCTGCCGGTATCGATTGCCGAAGGACCATTGTCTTGTGTAGCCTTGGGAACAGGACGCGCCTTGGAGGAAATGAAAAAACTCCACCATGTGTTGACAACGATGTATTAATCTGGGTGCGAATTGAACTAAAGTACACCAGTTAAAAACGGCGACCTTTGGTACCATTTTATTATGGTAGTAAAATTAGGCCGTTAGAGGAAATGGAGACGCAAATTGGAACAGCGCCCTAGCGCGCTTTTACGCATTGCGGTGCCGCTGAAAAGTTCGGCTCAGCGGTTCATGTACCTTGGGCTCATTGCTGTAGCCTTTGGCTTGATGCTGCTTGGCAAAGTTGATGTCGTGCTGGTGGACCGGGTGCGCGCCGAAGTTACCGATGTGGTAGTACCCATCCTGGAGGCGTTATCAAGGCCGGTGGCGACAGTTTCCAAAGGCATCCAAAATTTTCAAGAATTAGTGGTGATCAGAGAAGAAAATGCCATTCTCAAGCAACAAAATGCGCGGTTGATGCAATGGCAAACAGTTGCCCGTAAATTGCAGGCTGAAAATATTGCACTGCAAAATTTACTGGGCGTCGTGCATGACAAAAATGCTAATTATGTTTCAGCGCGGGTGATTGCTGGTTCTGGCGGAGCCTTTGCCAACATGCTGATCGTCAATGCCGGCGAGATTGATGGCGTTCGCAAAGGTCAGGTAGTGATTAGTGATCGCGGAATCATTGGCCGGATTTCGGGAGTATCGAACCGCTCGGCCCGCGTCTTACTGATCACCGATATCAATTCTCGTATTCCCGTGCTAATCGAAAACAACCGGACCCGGGCGATCATGACCGGCACCAACACCAGCCGGACCAAGCTCATACACTTGCCACCGGGTGCGCGCGTGACGCCGAGAGATCGGATTATTACTTCGGGACATGGTGGTGCCTTCCCATCCGGCTTGCCGGTTGGCGTTGTTGCTTCGGTTAGCGATGGTGGCATTGAAGTTCAACTATTCGCTGACTACGCCAAACTGGAATTTGTTCGCATTGCTGATTTTGGTTTAAAGGGATTAGTTGATATGAGCGTGCAAAAAAATTCTTTAAAGCATAAGGCAGGCGGTAGAACCGGTAAAAAATGAGCATTGCCTTTTGGCAAAAACTTGATCAAACGGTGCGGTCTATTACGCCATTTGGATTGAGCCTTCTTCTCGTTATTTTGAGTGTCGCACCCACTTATATTCCAGGCTACGCCCAGATCGCACCAATTCTCGCTTTGGTATCGATTTATCACTGGGCCATTTACCGGCCCAATCTATTACCATTATTTGCCGTTTTTATTTTGGGGTTGCTGCAGGATTTGTTGATTGGATCACCTCCCGGCCTCTATGTCCTCGTTTTTCTAACGGTTTACGGCATGACACTTTCCCAGCGGCGTTTTTTTACCGGTAAATCCTTCGCCGTATACTGGTTTGGCTTTGCCGTGGTTTCCCTGGTTGCCTCGGTTGAAAGCTGGGTAGTCGGCTCCGTCTGGAATTTTGCGTTATTGGATTTTAATGCCGTGACGTTTCAATATTTGCTATCATTAGGGATATTTCCGATCATCGCCTGGATATTTTTACGCTGGCAGCAGGCGTTTTTACGGCAGGAATAATTCGCTATGCACCGAGACAGTGACAGATATAAAACTTTTTCACGGCGCTCGATCATTTTGTTCGGTGGCAAGATTTTTCTACTCTCCGGCTTGGCCAGCCGGATGTATTATCTGCAAGTCGTCGATGGCGAAAAATATAAGACACTCGCTGATGAAAACCGGATTAGCCTAAAAATGCTGGCGCCAAAACGCGGTCGTATTTTGGACCGTTTCGGTCGGCCGATGGCTGTTAACCAACAGAATTACCGGGTGCTGTTAATTCCGGAGAACACCAAGGATATCGAGTTTTCATTGGCTCAACTTGGTAAGATCATTCCGATCAGTAAACATGACGTGCAGCGTACCAAACACAAGATCAAACGCCGCCGCCGCTTTCTGCCAATAATTTTACGCGAAAATATGGAGTGGAATGATATTGCGCGTATTGAAGTCAATGCCGTCGAATTGCCGGGTATTACCATTGATGCTAGTGAAAGCCGGTTTTATCCGAACGGTATCGAAGCCGCATCGGTACTAGGTTATGTTTCAAGCGTATCGGAAAAAGATTTGACCGGAGATCCTCTGTTGGAACTGCCAGGCTTTCGTATTGGCAAAGCTGGTGTGGAAAAAGTTCACGAACTTGCGCTACGTGGTAAAAGCGGCACCAGTCAGGTTGAAGTCAATGCCTTCGGCCGCGTCATTAGAGAGCTTGAGCACCGCGAAGGTTTACCCGGCGCTGAAGCTTGGCTCGCCATTGATATGGAGCTGCAAAAATTTGTCACTAAACGATTGAGCGACGAAGCTGCGTCGGCCGTGGTGATGGATGTTCATACCGGAGAAGTGTTGACTCTGGCATCGACGCCGAGCTTTGATCCGAACGCTTTTAGTCGCGGTCTGTCGCAATCTGAATGGAAGGCGCTGGCCTCAAATTCGTTGGCGCCGCTCAATAATAAGGCCATCAGTGGGCAGTATTCCCCGGGATCGACCTTCAAGATGGTGGTTGCCTTGGCGGCTTTGGAAAAAGGTGTCGTCACGCCGAAAAGCCAATTTTTCTGCACCGGTGAGTTAGAGCTCGGTGATTCAATTTTTCATTGCTGGAAAAAAACAGGTCATGGTACAATGGATATGATGTCAGCTATCACTCAATCCTGTGATGTCTATTTCTATGAGATTGCCAAACGTACCGGTATTGATCGCATTTCGGCAATGGCACGGCGGCTGGGAATGGGGCAAATTCTGGGTATAGAATTGACCGGTGAGCGGCAGGGTTTGATACCGACACGAGCTTGGAAGAAAAAGGTCAAACGGGTTTCCTGGCAACAGGGTGAGACCTTGCTGGCGGGTATCGGCCAGGGCTTTATTTTAACCACGCCGTTGCAACTGGCTGTCATGACATCTCGGCTGGTAAATGGCGGCAAAGCGGTGATGCCCTATTTAACCCGGCAGATTGTACCTTTTGAGGCAGCTGAACCAACGTCACCGGAAATACTTGAATTTGAGACTATCGGTATTCATCCACCCCATCTCGATCTAATAGTAAAAGCGATGGCGGCCGTTTCGAACTCGCCCTATGGCACGGCCTATCGCTCGCGTATCAAAGAGCCCGGTTTTCAGTTGGGAGGCAAAACCGGTACGGTGCAAGTGCGCCGGATATCTAAAGCCGAGCGAGAAACCAGCATCAAAAAAAATAAGGATCGTGAATGGCACGAGCGGGATCATGCGCTGTTTGTCGGTTTCGCGCCGGTTAAATCACCACGCTACGCCGTTTCAGTTGTCATCGAACATGGCGGCGGCGGTTCTTCGACGGCAGCGCCGATCGCCAAGGATATATTGTTAGAAGTTCAGCACCGCGATCCCTCACGCGGTCAGGCGAAAGCCAAGGCGGCCGATAGACAGGCCGCTCCTGAAATCAAAAAAGTAATAAAGGAGTAAGGCAGGTATGGTTTTTTCTCCTTTTCACCAATCCAATATGAGCGTCGGCCAGCGTTTTGGGCAGATTAACTGGTCCTTTGTTTTGCTGTTAGGGCTCACAGCATCGATCGGTTTCGGTATGCTCTATTCGGCCGCCAATGGCAGCCTTGATCCCTGGGCATCAAGGCAAATGATCCGCTTTACCGCTGGCGTTTTGCTGATGCTGGTCGTTGCCGTCATCGATATCCATGTTTGGCTGCGCTATGCCTATGCGTTTTATATTGTCAGCTTGACGCTGCTATTCGTTGTTGAGTTCAGCGGCTCAATTGGCATGGGAGCGCAACGTTGGATTGATCTCGGGGTGATTACCATCCAGCCGTCCGAGTTGATGAAAATATCCATTATTTTACTGTTGGCGCGCTATTTTTACGCCAGCCGATTGGAAGATGTCGGCCGTATTTCACATATCTTTGTGCCATTTATATTGTTGGTAATTCCAGCCTTTTTGGTATTTCGCCAACCTGATCTTGGGACGACAATCCTGTTGGTTACCACTGGCGTCGTCATGCTGTTTTTGGCTGGTGTCCGAGCGTGGGTATTTGTGGCTGGCGCCGTCGCGACCATTGCGGCGGTGGTCCCGTTGTGGAAGTTTGTTCTATTGGATTACCAGAAGCAGCGTTTCTTAATGTTTATTGATCCGGAAAAGGATCCTTTGGGGGCGGGCTATCATATTCTCCAATCCAAGATCGCCCTCGGCTCGGGCGGTATGTTTGGTAAAGGCTTTCTCGAAGGCTCGCAAAGTCACTTGAGCTTTCTACCGGAAAAACAAACCGATTTCATTTTTACCATGTTGGCCGAAGAGTTTGGCCTAGTCGGCGGCATGGCCCTCATCGGGCTCTATTTGTTGCTATTGATCTACGCCTTCGCCATTTCGCTTAGATGTCGCAGCCAATTCGGCCGCCTCATTGGGATGGGGGTGTCGACGTCATTTTTCCTCAATATATTTGTTAATATTGCGATGGTGATGGGCGTCATCCCGGTCGTCGGTATGCCGCTGCCGCTGATCTCCTATGGTGGCACGGCGATGCTGTCGCTGATGTTTAGCTTTGGCCTGCTACTCTGCGTCTATGTTCACCGTGATGTTCAGATTGGCCCTGGCGCCGCTGATGGGGACTAGTTAAAATCTTTTAATTATAAATCGGGCGATTAGCTCAGTTGGCAGAGCAGCTGACTCTTAA
>CAJWIB010000132.1 GCA_913041095.1 uncultured Rhodospirillaceae bacterium
TCGCCAATATTGGCGAGAATACGGTAGCCCGGAGAATCGAGCTCTAACTGTCGGGCGACATTGCCGACGGCGCGGAAAAAACCAGCAATCTCGGCATCACTAGCAGAAGATGTGAAATCATCCATCGAGACATAGGCGGCCTTGGGGATCACCAGGACATGGATTGGGGCCTGTGGATTAATGTCTTCGAATGCCAGATTGTGATCATCCTCATAGACTTTGGTGCTAGGAATCTCGCCCCGTAAAATTTTAGCAAATATATTTTGGTCGTCGTAAGCCATTTTTTTCCCTCAATAATTATCAAAAAAAGTGTACCTGGTACACTTTTTGGCTACCCTATTTTCCTCTCGAATTTTTTTCCTCAATGCCCGAAGTGCCTTCTCTGGCGGCCAGCTCCACCCAGACATCTTTCGGTTTAATGCCGGCCGCCGCCCACAGTACCAACAGGTGATACAGCAAATCAGCACTTTCCGCCGTAATATTATCCGGCTCACTCAGCGCCGCCGTAAGGGTCTCAACCGCTTCCTCACCAACTTTTCGGGCAATTTCCGGCATACCGGCAGCAAATAGTTTGGCCGTATAAGATGTCGCTGCGTCGGTTCCTTGGCGGCTTTTAATCACCGCATAGAGTCTTTCCAGAATGTCACTATTATCACCACTCATAACTACATTCCAATTCTTAGGCCAATCTCACCGGAACACCGGCGGCTTGCATGTGGGTTTTGGTTTCTTGAATACTATAGGTCCCGAAGTGAAAAATCGAGGCCGCTAATACAGCGCTGGCGTGACCTTCGGTTACTCCTTCAACCATATGATCGAGTGTGCCGACGCCACCTGAGGCAATCACCGGGATTGAAATCGCATCGGCTATGGCGCGGGTCAGCGGAATATCAAAGCCGGATTTGGTGCCATCTCTGTCCATCGAGGTCAGCAATATTTCACCGGCACCATACTCGGCCATGCGTTCCGCCCAGCCAATGGCTTCAATGCCGGTTTCCTTACGGCCGCCATGGGTAAAAATTTCGAAGTGGTCGCCCATTTTCTTGGCATCGACCGCGACTACGATACATTGACTGCCGAATTTAAGCGCTGCATCACGGACAAACTCCGGATTAGCAATAGCCGCCGAGTTGATCGACACTTTATCCGCACCCGCCAATAAAAGCTTTCTAATGTCATCGACCGTGCGTACGCCGCCACCGACGGTGACCGGCATGAAACATTGCTCGGCTGTCTGCGCAACAACGTCAAAGATCGTCTCGCGGTCTTCGTGGCTCGCCGTAATATCCAAAAAGGTAAGCTCGTCAGCCCCGGCAGCATCATAAACCTTGGCCTGCTCGACCGGATCACCAGCATCGACAAGATCAACAAAGTTAACGCCTTTAACAACACGGCCTTTATCAACATCGAGGCAAGGTATAATGCGAATTTTAAGCATCATTATCTTCCTGCAGCAAAGCAATGGCTTGGGTTGGATCTATGGCGCCATCATAAACGGCCCGGCCCGAAATCACACCTTCAAGCAAATCGCCACCCGCATCCTTAAGCGCCTGCAGATCTGCCATCGATGACACACCGCCTGACACAATCACCGGAATAGAAATCGCCTTGGCGAGCCTGATCGTCTCTTCGGTGTTGGGACCGGTCATTAAACCGTCCCGGTCAATATCGGTATAGATAATTGCCGTCACCCCAGCATCTTCAAATTTTCGCGCCAGATCGAGAGCCGTGATTTCTGAAACTTCGGCCCAGCCTTCGACAGCGACAAAGCCGCCTTTGGCATCAATACCAACAGCCACTTGATCCGGGAATACCCGGCAGGCCTGTTTAACCAGGTCTGGGTTTTTAAGTGCGACCGTACCGAGAATCACACGCGTGATGCCTTTCTTCAGCCAGGTTTCGATGGTTGCCAGATCACGGATGCCGCCACCAAGCTCAACTTTCATAGTGGTTACTTCAAGAATGCCATCGACGGCGGTGCCATTAACCGGCTCCCCGACAAAGGCACCGTTGAGATCAACCACATGCAACCAGGTGCAGCCGGCTTCCTGGAACAACAAGGCTTGCGCTGCCGGATCATCACCAAACACGGTTGTTTGATCCATCTCACCCCGGAGCAAGCGGACACATTGTCCGTCTTTGAGATCAATGGCGGGGAAAAAGATCATGCTGGTTGTCCGTCCCACTTTAAAAAATTTTCGATAAAGGCCAAGCCGAACTGCTGACTTTTTTCCGGATGAAACTGAGTGCCGATCATATTGTCACGACCGACTATCGCCGTCACTTTCCCGCCATAGTCGACGCTCGCCAAAACGTTCTCCGAATTAGCCGCGGCAAAATGATAGGAATGAACAAAATACGCATGTACATCGATCTCAAAGCCCTGCAGCACCGGATGCACACCCGCAACGAATTCTAGCGCGTTCCAACCTATGTGAGGGATTTTTAAAGTAGCGTCATTGGGTTTGATCTCAACAACTTCACCACCAATCCAGTCAAAGCCAGCCGTCTCACCATGTTCACGGCCGAGCGTTGCCATCAATTGCATACCAACGCAAATACCTAGAAAAGGTTTTTTGGCATTGATCACCTGTTCTTCAAGCGCCTCGATCATGCCCGGCACCGCTTCGAGCCCCGCTTTGCAATCAGCAAAGGCGCCGACACCCGGCAACACAATGTGGCTGGCATCCTTGAGCGCGCCCGGATCATTGCTCACCAAAACGTCTTCAACTCTGGCATGTTCAAAGGCTTTGGCCACCGAGCGTAAATTGCCGGAGCCATAATCAATAATAACAGTCATTTTATTTATCTGGGCCATTACCACGGCCCTCCAGCACGATTCATAAATTCTGCTGCCGGTGCTGCCGGTTGAACCATCAGATAACGGGCGAGGGCGGTTTCTTTATTGTTCGCCACCATCACTGCGCGTTCTTTAAAGCCTTGCTTGGCCAATTTACGGCGGCGGAGGTCATTAGCCGTCCAGCCGATAATCAACGCCAGGGCTAAAGATGCGGTCGATTGCACGAACTCATTACCGCCTGCCCGCGCCAAGACCCAGCCCAGCACAATATTAGCAACGGCAAAAGCGATTGCCCAGAACCATAGGTGGTGCCAGAGAGCCCAGATCACCGAGAAAAAAAAGCCCGGCCAGCTGAAACCTTCTTTAACCGGCACAGCTTCGGCTGCCGCGTTTTTGCTTTTTGACGGCTGATGTAAGGTATAAATGCGCATGGCTTGAAACTTCTATTTGTTGTCCGACAAAGTACCCTTGGTCGATGGCACGGAATCAGCAGCCCGCTCGTCAATCGCTATGGCCTGACGAAGTGCCCGGGCGAGCGCTTTATAGCTCGATTCAATAATATGGTGATCGTTCTCACCATAAAAATTTTCGACATGCAAAGTCAGGCCCGCTGACTGAGCAAAGGCCTGAAACCATTCGCGAAACAGTTCGGTATCAAACTCACCGACTTTGGGACGTGAGAAACCAACTTTCCAAGTCAGGCTGGGCCGGTTTGAACAATCAACCACCGCGCGGGTCAAGGCTTCGTCCAACGGACAATGGGCGACGCCAAAACGGGTGATGCCGGCCCGGTCACCAAGCGCCTGCTTGACCGCTTCACCAATGGCAATGCCGGTGTCTTCGGTGGAGTGGTGAAAATCAATGTGAGTATCGCCCTCGGCTTTGACGTCTAGATCCATCAAACTGTGACGGGACAGCTGTTCCAACATGTGATCGAGAAAACCGATCCCGGTTGAAACATTGTATGCGCCGGTGCCGTCAAGATTGACGGACACGCTGATCCGCGTTTCATTCGTATTGCGCTCAACGCTGGCAATACGGTCA
This sequence comes from uncultured Rhodospirillaceae bacterium, assembly GCA_913041095.1. GTDB lineage: Bacteria > Pseudomonadota > Alphaproteobacteria > Rhodospirillales > UBA2165 > TMED23. The sequence continues at coordinate 3,845 of CAJWIB010000132.1, forward strand.
TTTGGGCTGTTTAAAGTGCCCATTTTACCTACTCCAATTGATTTCCTTAAGTAAAGTCGCGCTCTTGTAACAGGAACAAAGGATTTTAGCTAGATTTTTACAATAAATCGTAAATATCCTGGCCAAGCCCTCCTGTACCGGGGCTCCCGAATTCCAGAACCATTGACTGCAAGCCATTTAGAAACTACATCCCCCTAACAGACTGAATCCTGAAAAGGTTAAAAACCATGGCCGACACCAACAGCCACGATAGCAATTACCCAAACTGGCATGCAACGACCATCTTGTGTGTCCGCAAAGGCAGCGATGTCGTGGTAGCCGGCGATGGCCAGGTCAGCATGGGCGACACCGTTGTAAAAGCCAATGCGATGAAAGTGCGCCGCCTCCACAATGACACGGTAATTACCGGTTTTGCCGGCGCGACCGCCGATGCTTTTACGCTGTTTGAACGGCTTGAAGCTAAGCTCGATCAACACCCCGGTCAGCTAACCCGCGCTTGCGTTGAGCTTGCCAAAGACTGGCGGACAGATCGCTATTTGCGTCGCCTTGAAGCGATGATGGCGGTGGCGGATGAAAAAGTATCGCTGATTGTATCTGGCACCGGTGATGTGCTGGAGCCTGAAGATGGCCTGATCGGCATCGGCTCCGGCGGTAATTATGCTTTAGCGGCGGCTCGTGCACTGACAGATCGCGATGATATGAACGCCGAAGATATTGCCCGCAAAGCGATGGAAATCGCCGCCGGTATTTGCGTCTATACCAACGAAAATGTCGTTATCGAAAAACTTGAATCGAAATGAGCTCAAATGTCTAGCGTTCCCCTAACTGATACCAATTCAATCACTGCCGCGAAGCCGGCGAACAAAAAACCGGCGACCTCGAGTTTCTCGCCCCGGGAAATCGTTTCCGAGCTCGACCGCTATATCATCGGCCAAAACGATGCAAAGCGCGCGGTTGCCGTAGCTTTGCGGAACCGCTGGCGGCGTCAGCAATTGGATGATGATCTCAGAGAAGAAGTGCTGCCAAAAAATATTCTGATGATGGGCCCGACCGGGGTTGGTAAAACCGAGATTGCCCGCCGACTCGCCAAACTTGCGCAGGCGCCGTTCATCAAAATCGAAGCAACTAAGTTTACCGAAGTTGGCTATGTCGGCCGTGATGTCGAGTCCATTGTACGTGATTTGATGGAAACCGCCATTCATGAATGCCGAGAACGTTTGCGCAAACAGGTAATCGCAAAAGCCGAAATTCTCGCCGAGGAGCGCGTGCTTAATGCTTTGGTCGGCGATAACGCCAGCCAGGACACTCGCCAGAAGTTCCGCAAGATGCTGCGTGAAGGTGAGCTGGATGAGAAAGAAATTGAAGTCGATGTTGTGGAATCCAATGTCGCCGGCATGCCAACCTTTGATATTCCGGGTATGCCCGGAGCCCAAATGGGCATGCTCAATATAGGTAATATGATGGGCAAAGCCTTTGGCCAGCAAACCATGCTGAAACGCATGACGGTTTCTGATTCTTATGAAATTCTAATGGATGAAGAAAGCGATAAGCTGCTGGATGAAGACCTTGTCATCAAGGAAGCTGCCGATAATGTTGAAAATAACGGCATCGTTTTCTTAGACGAGATCGATAAAATCACCGCCCGCTCTGATGCCCGGGGCGGTGATGTCAGCCGCGAAGGTGTGCAGCGCGATCTGCTGCCTCTCATTGAGGGCACCACAGTGACGACCAAATACGGCACCATTAAAACTGATCACATTCTGTTTATCGCCTCGGGCGCGTTTCATCTCGCCAAGCCGGCCGATCTTTTGCCCGAACTCCAGGGCCGCCTGCCAATCCGGGTTGAACTTAGGGCACTAACTGAAGAAGATTTTGTCCGCATCCTGACCGAGCCCGAAGCCAGCCTGATCAAACAATATGTCGCGCTGATGGGTACCGAGGAGGTAACGCTGGAATTTACCGATGAAGCCGTACAAGAGCTTGCCAAACTCGCAGCCGAAATTAACTCGGTGGTGGAGAATATCGGCGCAAGGCGACTTCATACGGTGATGGAGAAACTCTTGGAAGAGATCAGCTTCACAGCGACCGACCGCGGCGGCGAAACTGTCATTATCAATGCTGAACTCGTCCAAGAACGCGTCGGTGATCTCGTTAAGGGCGGCGATCTATCGAAGTTTATTTTGTAGGGTATTAAAATTCCGCCGTTCAAATCTTAGAACAATTTGCGGCGGTTCCCTAACAGCTCCAAAATAATGCATGTATTCAATTGGGTATCGGGGGATGGCTGGGGCGCAATAATCTTAAACCCTTGACCACAATGTGGATTTCCTGATTTTCGTCGTTGATAATCTTTGACTTGACCTCCGGCACCTATCCCATAGGTATAAATGGCCAATAATTTGGTCGGAAGAAGAAGTTTATGGCTTATCAGGATTTACGGGAGTTTATATCTAAACTTGAGGCTGAAGGGCGCTTACAGCGGGTTTCAGAGCCAGTTTCACCGATCTTCGAAATGACCGAGATACAAACGCGCCTGTTAGCCGAAGGCGGCCCGGCAGTGTTGTTTGAAAATGTAGTTCAGGAAAATGGCGAAAAATACAGCCTGCCAATGCTGGTTAATTTATTCGGCACTGTCGAGCGGGTGGCCTGGGGTATAGAGCGGGAACCCGAAACTTTACGGGAACTCGGTGAAACCCTTGCTTTCATGCGTCAGCCCGAACCACCTGGCGGCTGGAAAGAAGCAATTGGCATGTTGCCGTTGGTCAAATCGGCGATGGCGATGAAACCGAAAACCGTTTCAAATGCCCCGGTGCACGAAATTGTCCTCGAAGGTGATGATATTGATCTTGCTAATTTTCCGATCCAGACCTGTTGGCCGGATGAACCCGCACCCCTGATCACCTGGCCGCTGGTCGTTACCCAAGGTAGCGACGACAGCAAAAGTGATAATTTCAATATCGGCATTTACCGCATGCAGGTCACAGGTAAAAACACCACCCTGATGCGCTGGCTTAAACATCGGGGTGGTGCGCAGCACTTTGCCAAACATTCAGAACCTATGCCGGTCGCCGTAGTTATTGGCGCCGATCCGGGCACTATTTTAGCAGCCGTCGCACCGGTGCCGGACATCATGTCGGAATATCAGTTTGCCGGTCTTTTGAGAAATCAAAAGGTTGAACTGGCAGATTGCAAAACCGTGCCGCTTAAAGTTCCGGCTCAGGCGGAGATTGTGCTTGAAGGACATGTTTCCTTGGATGATTTCCAAGATGAAGGTCCCTATGGC
>CAJWIB010000133.1 GCA_913041095.1 uncultured Rhodospirillaceae bacterium
AGAAAGTCGAGGGATAGATGCCATCGCTTAACTTAAATGTCGCATCGATATATTCTTCGGCTTGGAAAAATAGAAAAAGAGCACCCAAAATTGCCGTGATCCAGGTCCAAAGAATGGCTTTCGCCCGATTGTCCCCGAGAATTGCATGGTGGGCAACGGTAACGGTAGCGCTTGAGGATAACAAGATCAAAGTGTTCAGCAGCGGCACCCCGGAAGCCGGGATCAACTCAAGTCCGGTAGGCGGCCAGGCTTGCGCGACATTATTTAAGATCGGCAGGCTTGAGTGGAAAAAGGCCCAGAAAAAAGCTAAAAAGAACATTATTTCTGAAACAATAAAGAAAATAAAACCGAACCTGAGGCCAGTTTTTACTTGTTCGGAATGTTCCCCGTCCGTGTTGGCTTCGAGGATGACCTGACGCCACCAGCCGTAGAACGTATACAATAAAATTAAGACGCCAACGCCAAACAGGTAAATTGGCCCATCATGCATAAACCAGATGCCGCCAACGGCCATAAAAAATGCGGCGATGGTGCCAATGATCGGCCATGGGCTTGGTTCCGGCACATGCCACGGATGTGTTTTTGCTGCTTCAGTAGCCATGGTTATTTATCTCCACGGTTTGTTTCATAGTTAACAATAATTATGAGATCACCCCTTCGGAACAACCTCACGTGAAATTATAGTGTCTTTCTCATCGGTGATGAACTGTGTGGTTTGTAGTTTTTCTGCTTCGCTCTGATCATCGCTGGCAAAGAAAGTGTAAGAAAGCGTAATTGATTTAACGTCTACTGTATTGCGGTCTTTTATGATCGACTGATCGACGTAGAAGGTCACCGGCATTTGCACCATTTGACCCGGCTTTAACACCTGTTCGGTAAAGCAAAAGCATTCAATTTTGTTAAAATACTCACCGGCTTTAAAGGGTGCAACATTGAAAGTCGCCGTACCGACAATTGGTTTATCCGAAACATTCGTTGCTTCATAAAATGCAATCGCCTGCTCGCCAAGCCGAACTTTGATCGTATTTTGCACCGGCTTAAATTGCCACGGCAATAACTTGTTAACGTTAGCATCAAATCGCACCGTTACCATTTGATCGACAATTTTCGATTTAGCTGGAGCTTCCGCGACCTGCGTCGTGCCACCGTAACCAGTAACTTTACAGAAAATCCGATAAAGCGGATCAGAGGCAAAAGCCAAGCCGGTCATGCCAGCCACCAGACCGAATAAAATTACAGCCGTCACACCATTACGTGTCTTAGGTTCTCGCGTAACGGTGGTCCGGCGTTTAATTTTGTCTGGTTGTTTGGTCATCAACTAAAACCCAATACGTCCAATCGAAATTTGTCTATTCAGCCGGTTGCGTGCTGATTGAAGGCGTTTGCTCATGCGTGTGGAACGGTGCCGGAGACTCGACAGTCCATTCCAAGGTATCCGCACCGACACCCCATGGATTTGCCTCAGCCGCATTTTCCGACTTCAATGTTTTCCAAAGAACGACGAAGAATAAGATGGCACCAACGACGGTAATATAGGCGCCCCAGCTGGAGATCATATTCCAGCCCGCATAGGCATCCGGGAAATCTGGAATACGGCGTGGCATGCCGGCCATACCGGCAAAATGTTGCGGGAAGAATAGTATGTTCACGCCAACGAACGACACCCAGAACTGCAAGCGGCCTAAGCCTTCCGGATATTGCTTGCCTGACATTTTACCAATCCAGTAATAGAAGCCGCCATACATGGCGAAAATAGCCGCAACCGACAGCACGTAATGGAAGTGAGCAACCACGAAATAGGTGTCGTGGAAAGCTATATCCGAACCCGCGTTGGCTAAGGTTACGCCGGTAACGCCACCAACGACAAACAAGAAAATGAAGCCCATAGCATAAAGCATTGGCGTATCAAACTTGATTGAACCACCCCACATTGTTGCCAGCCAGCTGAAAACCTTCACCCCGGTCGGCACTGCAATCACCATTGTCGCCAGAGTGAAATAGGCTCGGGTTTCAACATTGAAGCCAACCGTATACATGTGGTGCGCCCAAACCACAAAACCGACAACGCCAATCGCCGCCATTGCATAGGCCATACCGAGATAGCCGAATACCGGTTTTTTTGCAAAAGTCGAAACAATCTGGCTAATCACACCAAAGGCCGGGATAATAATAATGTAAACTTCAGGATGGCCGAAGAACCAAAACAGATGCTGCCATAGTAATGGATCACCGCCACCGGCTGGTGAGAAGAAGGTCGTGCCAAAGTTGCGGTCGGTGAGCAGCATCGTCAACGCACCGGCTAATACCGGAATCGCCAGTAGCAGGAGAACAGCGGTCACGAATTCAGCCCAGACAAACAATGGCATCCGGTGGAAGGTCATGCCGGGTGCGCGCATATTCACAATTGTCGTGATGAAGTTAATCGCACCCAAAATAGATGAAGCGCCAGCCAGATGGAGACTGAGGATACCAAAGTCAACCGCCATACCGGGGTGGTAATCAGCATTAGAGAGTGGCGGATATACTGTCCAGCCAGTACCGGGACCACCATCGATCAGACCAGCGATCACCAGCATCACCAGGGCGGCCGCAAGCAGCCAGAAACTGATATTGTTCATCCGCGGGAAAGCCATATCGGGCGCACCAATCATGAGTGGGATGAACCAATTGCCAAAACCGGCGATTAAAGCCGGCATGACAACGAAGAACACCATGATGAAACCGTGTGCCGTCACCAAGACATTATAAAACTGGAAATCACTGATGAACTGAATGCCGGGCTCGTGCAATTCAAGCCGGATGGCAACCGACGTAGCGGTGCCGACAATGGCGCCAATCATCGCCATGACAATGTACATCGTGCCAATATCTTTGTGATTGGTTGAGTAAACCCAACGCCGCCATCCGGTTGGGCGATGATCGTGGCGGTCGTGTGCGTCTGCGTGTGCAGTATCTGACATTTTAAATTACCTCTTATTCCTTAATCTCACCCGAATTAGCGAACTTTAGCCTGAACTGGCGTATTCATTTCCACCACCTTCACCGGCGCAGCTTTCACCTTGGCAAATTCCTTTTTGGCCTTGGCAACCCATTGCTTGAACTCATCCTTGGAAACAACTTTAACCGCAACCGGCATAAAGCCGTGGTTAACGCCACAAAGCTCAGAACATTGTCCATAGTAAGTACCTGGTTTGGTAACTTTAACCCAAGTTTCGTTGGTGCGCCCGGGCACCGTATCCAATTTTACGCCAAAGGCCGGAATTGCCCAGTTGTGGATCACATCTTCCGAGGTCATCAACAGGCGAACTTCGGTATTTACCGGCAAGACAACTTGATTATCGACATCCAGCAGACGGCGTTGGCCTGGTTTAATCTCTTCGTCGGGAATCATATTGCTGTCAAATTCAAACCCACCATGATCAGGATATTGATAAGACCAATACCATTGATGGCCTACAATTTTGAGCGTCATTTCCGGATTTTGAGCTTTGTCCATAAAGAATAATAATTTCATCGAAGGTACGGAAAAAATAATCAGAATAACGATCGGTATAACCGTCCAAATAACTTCCAAAGGGGTGTTGTGGGTTGTTTTAGAGGGCTCCGGATTACTCTTCGCATTAAACTTAAAGATGATAATCAGCATCAAAGCCAAAACAAAAATAACTATCCCGACCTCTACCGTCAGCAGCAGATTATGAAATTCTGTAATTTTTTCCATCACCGGCGTCGCGGCTGGTTGAAAATTCATCTGCCAGGGTTTTGGCTCGGCGGCGTTGGCACCGCTTGCCATGAATGCAGCAAAAGCAGTGATCAGAAACGCAACTCCTGATTTATACCTTAGAATTATTCTGCGACTATTTTGCATCTGTACCGTTCCTGTTTACGTTTATCAGCCCTGCATTACTTGAAGACTGTAATTGGTCCGTCATCATGTTAGCGTTATGACCAAAAATCTGTCTGAACTATATGATCGATTATTTCCGGAAAATCCTATCGGTGAGATTTAAAATTGACTTAGGTTAAATTCCTTTTTTATCAGTCCCATATACCTGATCAATTTTAATCAGTATTGTGATGTTAAGCCGCTTGTCATTGATCTAAATCAAATACATTTATAATTAGATTAATTAAAAAGTCATGTTGAAGAAAATATGGGTATTTTTCCGCAGAAAACTAAGCTATTTTAATAATCATTCTTAAAATTTAATCTGGCCAAAAAAACCACCTCTTTTGCTCTTCCCCTTGTGGTATGGAGGCTGCAATGGTACACCGCGCGCTATGTCATCTATCAGATCACTTCGCCAAATAACCAAACAAATAGGTCACTATTATGGATAGAAATAAAAAAGTAGTTTTTGCCATAATATTGGGCGCGATTGCGCTCGCAATGTATATCAGCATCATGATTAAAACAGCCTATTATTGAGCGGACGGGGAATAATCATTAAATGTTAAGCGTAACCGTGCTGCCACATTTAAATGCAATCCTAAACGGAATTGCCGCCTGTTTGCTCATCGGCGGCTTTTTTTTTATCAAATCCGGTAATCGGTTCGCCCACCGTTGGTGCATGGTGGCAGCGCTAACTGTCTCCGGACTATTTCTCATCAGTTATGTCACGCTCAGGTTTTATACGCCGATCTTTGTCTTCCAAGGTGTTGGCGTTATTAGAATTTTTTATTATTTTTTGCTGATCAGCCACATTTTATTGGCGATAGCGATTGTACCTCTGGTTTTATTCACCGTTTTCCATGCCTTCAAGGACCGGTTTACCGCCCACAAAAAAATTGCCCGCTGGACTTGGCTGGTTTGGATGTATGTCTCTGTGTCAGGCATTTTGGTGTATCTGATGCTTTACCGCCTGTATCCGCTAAAAACCACACAAGTGATGTAGGAACCGGTAAATGACTAGCAAAACTCTTTCTTCTTCACGAGCGGCGCTACTGCGAGGCTGGGCTCTGCTTGCCATTGCCTCTCTCGCCTTAGCGGGATTATTTGCAATTCTTTTGGTGCTGTCACGAATTCCAGGAATGGAAGATGCCGTACCTTGGCCAACCGCTTTTTTCCACAAAGGCCTGGTGGCTCACGTCGTGTTGTCTTTTGCTGTCTGGTATTTGGCGGTTTTTGGCTGCCTCGTTCAATTTGCTGGTTCAGAAGACACCAATCTGCTCGATAAATCTGGGCTCGCGCTGGCAACTCTTGGAACTGTACTACTATTGATCCCGTCGCTGCTTGATCGCGGTGAACCGACCCTTAACAATTACATACCGGTAATTATTGATCCGCTTTATTACAGTGGTTTGGTTTTGCTGGCGCTCGGCATCCTCGCCGGTATTTTGTGCGTCTTCCGAAATACGCCAAATGGCCCAAATTTAAAAAGCGCCGTCTTTATTTATATTATGGCGCTGGTCGCTTTTATCATCGCTGAATCGCAATTGAGCAATCAGCCCGTATCACATGATTACAATGAACGTTTATTATGGGGTGGCGGGCATTTGCTGCAATTTCTAAATGTTGCGCTGCTGTTGGTAGCCTGGTCTTATCTTGCCAATATCATCGGCGCAAACGCACCCTATCGCTGGGCTAGCCTATGGCTCGTTATCGCCGGTTTGGCGGGATTAAGCTTTTACGTTTTCTGGACCGTGATGGATGAGCGCCAAACTCAAGCCTTTACCGATCTCCAATATGCCCTGGGTCCGCCCGTGATTATTTTTGCGGCCGGCGTGTTACCCATACTTGGACAGCAGCTCAAAAACTTCAGATGGCAGGACCCGGCAATGTTGAGCCTATGGACGTCGATAGTGGTGTTTGCCGCCGGTGGGGTGCTTGGTTTTTTTGTCGATGGCACTGATACTAGAACACCGGCTCATTATCACGGCGTGATCGCCGGTATCAATCTGGCGTTCGTTGGTCTGTTTTATGCGGTTTTTCTACCCAAGCTTGGACGCGCTGTGCCGGCCGGAAAGCTTGTCACCAGCCAAATCATTTTGTATGCCGTCGGCCAATTCCTATTTATCGTCGGGATGTTTATCGCGGGCGGCATGGGAGCGGCCCGTAAGGTAATGGGTACAGCCATCGATATGGACCAGTCTATTGCGGTCGCGGCGGCTGGAATTAGGGATTTTGGTGGTGGTTTATCAATTATCGGCGGGTTGATTTTTATTTATATTGCCTTAAAAGCATTATTGCGGAAATTACCCCAAGTTAATGTTGAGACCAATTAAAGAGTAAATAAGATAACCCTCTTATTTCGTTATTTTTGGGTTATAGTGTGGAAATCATGACCGAACATATGACCGATACATACGCCTTGGAAGATGTCGCAGAAAACACGAGACCTGTTCCAGGTGAGGTGAATCCACGGGTTGTCGATTATGCGATCCTGCTGAAGCCGCGGGTAATGTCACTTGTTCTGTTTACCGGCATCGCTGGCATTGTCATGGCACCAGGCTCAATTGATTGGCTGACTGCCGTGATCGCGGTCATCTGCATTGGTGTCGGCGCGGGTGCTTCCGGCGCTATTAATATGTGGTACGACCGGGATATCGATAGCCAGATGGAACGAACCATGGACCGGCCAATCCCGGCGGGCCGTGTTAACCCCAATAGTGCTCTGTGGTTTGGCATGGTCCTTTCCGTCCTCTCGGTGGCTGCCATGGCCGCTTGGGTTAACACCATGTCTGCAGCCTTGCTTGCCGGAACAATTATTTATTACGTCTTTATTTATACTGTTTGGCTCAAACGCCGGACGCCACAGAACATTGTTATCGGCGGTGGCTCTGGCGCGTTACCACCTGTCATCGGTTGGGCCGCAGTCACCGGGGATGTCACCTTTAACTCGTTCCTGTTATTTGCAATAATTTTCATGTGGACGCCGCCGCATTTCTGGGCCTTGGCGTTGTTCCGTTCGGGCGATTATGAGAAAGCCGGGGTGCCAATGATGCCGATTGTTTCAGGCGTTGCTGAAACCAAAAAGCTAATGCTGATCTATACCGTATTATTACTGCCAATCACAATTGCCCCCGCTTTCACCGGCCTCATTTCAATTCTAGCTGGCGTTATCATTGGCGCGCTCGGATT
>CAJWIB010000134.1 GCA_913041095.1 uncultured Rhodospirillaceae bacterium
CTAAACCAAACATGACTGGCACAGAGTAAAAGTGCCACATTAATTCTTCCATTGGCACCAATGGCCAGTCGAGCCATATTTGGTTGCGGTGAAAACCGTAGCGCAATATAACCGTTATCAAAATGAGGAAGGCCAGCACTACGTTTAGCCATGCAACGGTCTCAACTACGCGCCGCACAATTCCGTTGAGGAATGTAACGATTGGTATATGGTGAGTTTCCGCACTGATAGCCTGGGGCATGGCAACCACTTTCTAGTTTTTTTGATAAACTATGTGGCAGGAATTTCTCCCTGCCACATAGTGTTGATAGTAGACTTAAGAGTGGTTACTTACGTACTGTTCCAGGGCGTGGCAAATAGGCCCATTCATTCCAGATTTTATAGTTGGCCCGGAATGTTTGAAGATCATCCCAAATTACTTTGAAACCAGGATCCTTCTTTATTGCGTCTGCGACTACTTCGTCCCATTTCACAGAAAAGGTTTTTAACATTGCATCAGACCAGTATTTATTCTGAGTGCCAGCTTTAGCGTTAGCTTTCATTGTATCGAACTGCATTGATTCACCCATTGCCAGTCCGTCCGTCATAACCGCTTTGCAAGCTAGCTCAACAATTGTCCGTTGTCCTTTGCTCATCTCTTTGTTCCAAGTATTCTTGTTAACAATCAAGTCAAACAAAGTGGCGGGTTGATGCCATCCAGGATAGTAATTGTACTTCAGAATTTTATTTATACCCAATCTCTTATCGATCGCAGGCATAGAAAATTCAGTTGCATCAATAGCACCTTTTTGCAGAGCTGGTACGATTTCACCGCCAGGAAGCTGGGAAGTAGATACTCCCAATTTTTCCATTACACGTGCACCAAGACCGAAGAACCGCATGCGCAATCCCTTTAAATCGGCAGTTGATTTAATTTCTTTTTTGAACCAGCCAGAAGTCTCAGGCGCGATAATACCGCAAGGAACAGACTGAACATTAAAACCGGCATCATCATATGTCTTCTGCCATAGCGTTCGCCCGTTACCATAATAGACCCAAGCTAAGAACTCAGGGGCATCAGGGCCAAAGGGAACCGCAGAGAAGATTGCTCCTTTGTCACCTAATTTTCCTGTGTTGTAACCTGGTGTTGTGTATCCAGCATTAACCTGTCCCTTAGAGACAGCTTCCAACATTTCTTTTGGCGGTACCAATTTTTTTGGCTCATAGGTCTTCATTTTAAGATCTCCACCTATGGCGTTGATATGCTTAGCAACCCATGCTGGGGATGTGCCAAGTGCAGGTAGGCTTGTTGGAAACCAAACGGGCACTTTAAGCAGTATTTTCTTTGCGTGTACGGGACCGGCCATAAATGCGAATGACATAATGGAGGCAATCCCTAGTGTTAATAGTTGTTTTCTCATTTTTAATCTCCCGAAAACAAATTAGATTGGAACAAATTAATAACCAAGTTAGCGATTCTGTATTTTCTATTACTAAAACATAAATTTCTTGTTTTAAATAATATATTTATTTATTTTTTTGTAAATAACCTTTTATTATTTATATTTTTTTGTAAATAACCTTTTATTATTTCATATCTTGGTTCCCTATCGGAATAAGAAACACTTATCTTCTCCGATTGACCTATGGTAAAATGGTTATACCATACTTGTCAACTGGTAAAATTAATTTACCAAAGTTAAAATATATTGTAGTCTCTTAAAAAAAGCTAATACAGGATCCTCTCGATCTTAATTTAAAAGTATTTTAACAGCTGATTGATATAAGTACTAGGGATTGAAAAACAATGACATTTGATAAAATCAAGCAGGGAAATGTTGCCGATAAAGTCATTGGGCAATTGGAAGAACTGGTATATGGCGGGGTTCTGGAGCCAGGTGAAAAACTTCCGCCAGAACGCGATTTAGCAAAAAAGATGGGCGTGTCTCGTCCTTCACTCAGGGAAGCTCTCTACAAAATGGAAACCCGCGGCCTATTTGAAAGCCGCCAAGGAGGGGGCACCTATGTGCGAAGCATTGTTGAGCCGGTTTTTACCGACCCATTGATTGACATGTTCTCATCGCATCCTGGCGCTGCCGAAGATTACGTTGAATTCCGAAAAGCACTGGAGGGTGTTGCCGCATACTATGCTGCTCTCCGTGGTACCGAAGCTGACCATGAGATAATCACCGAACGTTTCAAGGCTATGGAGGCAGCCCCTCAAGACCCCAAGATCGAGGCTGTAACTGATGCAGCTTTCCATTTAGCCATTTCAGAGGCAGCCCATAATGTAGTTCTGCTCCATATTATGCGGGGCTTGTTTAACCTGTTGCGCACTGGGGTGTTCTATAACCGAAGTCAGCTTTATGCTCGCAAAGGATCGCGTGATTTACTGCTTGATCAACACAAAGCAATGTATGATGCCATCATGGAAGGAGACCCCGAATCGGCACAGGAAGCGGCCCATAACCATCTCGACTTCGTTTTGGAATTTTTGCATGAAGTTGGTCGAGCAGAGGAGCGTGAGGATGTTTCACGCCGGCGTTTGGACCGTATCAGAAGTAACGTAGGCTAAAGAAATGGCACCAATGGTCAGGCGGATCACTAAAAAGATACTGTTTTTACGAAAAACTGCATCAGGTTTTGAATTTCTTCTTGGTATTCCATGCCTAACCAGATTCCGATTACGATGCCTACGAGTATTTTGATCATGTTTTTACACCTCTTACCTCTGGCTCCTCATCATCCCTGCGGGGTTCGCATCTTGTATCAATAGATATAACAGGGAGAGAGATCCTGAATGTCTTTGCAGACTTGAGACAATCCTTCTGGTTCTCTTGGGGTATCCTCATTTCGATGGTTTTCGGTTTATCTCCTGCTGCACCTAATGTGATCAGTATGACCAACATGAACTTCATCTATTCACTCCAAGGTGATTTTCTCCTACGAAATCCCCACCACCCTACAATAATTGCACCGATAACAACCAACCAACCTAACCAGTTTGGTTCTCCCGTATAACAAAGAAACTCAACTTTGCAAAAACCGCTGATAAAACTATCCCACATCAAATTTCTCCAATTATATCCACCACCCAAAAGACTGTAGGTTTTTAACACTGTCCGTCCTTAAAATGGAACTCAAAATGTTTAATTTCTGCTTTTGCTCCCAACATCCGCACATGGTCCTGTTTGATATGGTAAACGCGATTTCGACAAACAAATATTTTGTCATTCATTTCCTTGGATTGAATATCGTAGCCGTTATCCCCACTGGAAAGAACAGCTTGTGGTTTAGATTTGAATGTCATTTAGATTTTTTCTCTCTCCGCCACTCCCACGGCATTATAAACTTACCCCGCCACAGCCCCTTCCCGGCAGCCCTAGCCTCATTCTCATCCTGCACATAGTCCATCGAATAACGCCGATATGCAAACGCCCAACCTTTGCCGACCATCCAGGCATTCAAATTGATAGGCCCAGCCCTACAGACCGCCACAACACGCCCATAGTGGTCCGTATCGCGCTCTAAACAGGTCACCCAATGCTCACCGACAATATTGGCTAATGCATTGGTTGCTTCCCAGCCGCAGCGCCACTCTTTGCCGTTTGTCGTGCAAGTCTGCTCGGTCTCCGGCGCATCAATACCGTGGAGACGGATACGAGTGTTGCCGATGCGGATGGTGTCGCCGTCGGTAATCTTGGGAATACCGGTTAGCGTTTGTTTTTTGATCTGCCGATTGATTTTTTTCTTGGATGATACCTTCGGACCACGGTGACAATGATAGCCGCCAGTCTTGCGATTTTTGTGGCAACCTTCTTTGTTTAAACCTCCACCGTGGGCGAAAGCCGCACCAGCGAGGATCATTACAATAAATATATAGACCATCTTCATCATAATGTTATCGTACACGCCAAGGGGAAAATATCTATGCTTTATCGCTTCAACCTCGTCGTAATACTCCTGTAGTGATGGCATTCTAGGGTACTCTTGAAACCTGTTTCCAACGTTGACTATCCGCAAACCTAACTGTTAGAGATCTAGAACAAATAAATCGTACTGGAATTAAAATGATTGGCATGAAGCCTGGAGAGCGTATCGTGTATTCGACCATCGAAAAGCGGCCACGTCTGGTCTTGCCTGATGGCGGGTGTATTATCGTCTGGCCAATTCTCGCACTGGAAGTGTGGAACATTGACCGGGCAATGGCACGGATGGTTATTTCTCCTCCTCAGGGTGTGCCCATGATTCCGGACCACCCGAATTGGTCCTGGCATGAATACGGCATGCGAGTTGGTTTCTGGCGGTTAAAAAAAATGATGGAAGCGTTATCGATCCGTCCAACGGTAACTCTAAATGCCCGCGTCTGTGAGGATTATCCGGAGGTAGCGAATGCATGCCTTGAAGCGGGCTGGGAATTTAACGCCCACTCCTATGAGCAATTGCCGATGCATAAACTCGACGATGAGCGGACCGTCATCGATCGTTCTTTAGATGTTATCGAGAGGTTTTGCGGAAAGCGCCCCCGGGGCTGGTTCGGGCCGGGATTAACCCAGACATTTGAAACCCTGGATCACTTATCGGCCGCAGGAATAGAATACATCGGCGATTGGGTTCTTGATGACCAACCGGTCTGGGCACGCACCACGCACAAACCGGTGGTGGCTCTTCCCTATAATTACGAACTCCACGATATCGTGATGATGAATATTCAGAACAACGAATCTCATATCTATCGCGACCGGACGCTCGATTATTTCAATACACTGTACGAAGAAAGCACTGACGGTCATCCCAGAGTTATCGCACTTGCCATGCACACCTATCTTTCGGGATCGCCCCATCGGATTTCCTACGTGCGCGAAGCATTTGAAACGATCTTATCTAAACCAGGGGTTGTTTGCTGGGATGGAGAACAAATCCTTGATTGGTACGCGCAGCAAATTGCGGCGCCCACAAGGTGATAACAACTCAACACGATCCGGTTAATTGTTTCGTTCCCGATAATCTTCCGTCGCCGGTTCAAGGAGCCTCCGACGGCCCGCTCGCAGGACTGACCTTCGTTACCAAAGACTTATTCGACGTCGTCGGACATCGAACTTCCAACGGTAGTCCTGATTTTTACCGTCATGCAGCTCCGGCTGAATCGAACGCTACGGTGATAACCCGCCTGTTGGAGGCCGGAGCCACATTGCTCGGTATGACTATTTGTGATGAATTTTTCTACAGCCTAACCGGTGCAAACGCGCATTATGGGACACCGATTAATACCAGGGCGCCAGGGCGGATGCCAGGCGGTTCGTCATCGGGTTCGGCGGCAGCAGTCGCAGCTGATCTCGCGAATTTTTCTCTCGGTTCGGACACCGGAGGTTCGGTTCGTATCCCCGCATCTTTCTGTGGGCTGTGGGGAATTCGGCCGACTCTCGGACGTGTCGCGTTGACTGGCGCGCGGGCGATGGCGCCCAGTTTCGATACCGTGGGCTGGTTTTCAAACGAAGCAGCCCTGCTGTCGCGTATCGCTACGGTAATGTTTGAAAGCAAAGAGGATACGACAAAAATAAACCGGATCATCATTGCTGACGATGCAGTCGCCCGGGTCGATGCACCGGTTGCAGAGGCTTTAAAGAAATGGCTGGAAAGCACCTCTCTGGAAGTAGCCGAAAACGTGATCATTGCCCCTGAGGGATTGGATGTCTGGTGGAAGGTGTTTCGGACGATCCAGGCCGGTGAGGTGAAGACGACCAACCTCCCCTGGGTTCGGGCGTATCAAGCTAATCTAGGACCCGGCATCCTGGAGCGGTTTTTGCTGGCGGAATCTACCACCGACATTGAATTGAATACCGCCCGCGAACATCAAAAAAGAATTGTTGAGATTCTTAACGACGTGATTGGGCCTGGAACCGTTTTAATAATCCCTACCGCACCGTGCATAGCCCCACGCAACGATGCCGACAACGCAACACTCGAATCGTTCAGATCCAATACCATGGCACTGACCTGCATTGCCGGTCTGGCGGGATTGCCGCAGATTTCGATGCCGATGCTAACGGTCGACGGGTGTCCCGTCGGCGTCTCCTTGATAGGCACTGCAGGAGGGGATGAACGGCTTCTAGAATTGGCGGTGAATTTGGCCTAGCTCCAGCACCTTCGCCACCATTGTCCTGCCCCCCCCTATAAGTGTTCTCTCGTTTTAAATCCAATCAAATGCTTTATTAAAAACAAACTGAGCATCCTGAGTAATTAGTTGACCGTGAGCTATAATAATTTTATCAAATTTCCACTGTTTTACACGTTTAACTGATTGTCTAACAGTTTGTCGATCTAAACACATCATTAATCTTAAATCTCTTGGAGGAGATGGATTATCATAAACTCCCCCGACACGTCCCATTATTCTTTCAAATAAATTATGGTATGAATGTATACTTTGAATAAAATCAGTGATAATTAACGTTTTAGTTTCTTTGTGAAAAAAGAAAACTTCCTTCATAAAAAAACATCCTCTAAAAACCATTTGATCAATTTCTTCGCTCCACGCTTCATTGGATTCATCCGATAACGTTCCGTTGAATTGAATGTCTTTTCTTTTTTTTTCCAATCCTGGTGCAGCATATATTTTGGCATTAGGGTAGTTATCTACGTAAGAATTAACATAAAGATGATGTAGTTTATTGGGACAAACGATAATAGATACCTTCCCAAGTTCATCCAATCGTTTTTTAATATTGGGTGTTAACTTGGTAGGAGAATGAAGAAATAGAGCACTGTTTTTCATTCGAATAACAGTCATTCTTGTACCTAACTGCATTCCTAAAAAACGCAGAGGTATTTCATTGATATAAATCTGATTTGCAACAAATTCTTTCATTAACAGTAATCTACATTAAAATGGATAGAAAAGGGATGGATTAATACGCGAACTGGCGTAGTTTGGTGTGTACTACCGCTTCCGAGAAGGTTATTCATTATTTTAATGTCCGCTTTACCCACGAAAGCAGACATCTAGCGCATACGCTAAAAGAGTCTGCTAATGACCCAATGTATGGACCGACCGTGTGTTGCAAGAATTAATTTGAGATAGCGGGTTTGGTCAT
>CAJWIB010000135.1 GCA_913041095.1 uncultured Rhodospirillaceae bacterium
AGCTGCTCTTGTTGAGTGGCAGCAACTCTGTGCTGCATAAAACCACCGCATTTTTTGCCACACTGAGACGAGTTCGCATTCGTCTGATAGCACCACTTTGTGCTGCATAAAATTGGCTTATTATTGCCACGCTGAGACGAGTTCGCATTCGTCTGACAGCACCTTAATATTAAGGAGTCTGCCTTTATGACGGAAATTATTGCTTTTTGCCATTGGCAAGATCGTTGCTGCTACGTACAGTAAAAAGAAATAGTAAATCATTGAAAAAATTGAACATGTAATCAATCGAAAGTAATAAATGAAAGCTCTTACAGTCAGCATTGAGTCAAAATATCCAATATTTGAAATTGGGAAACTGATTTACCAGAACTAAATTCTAAATTTTGCAAATATTAGAACAGGAAAGGGAGTTAAAATGAGGACCAAATATAACATCAAATGGTACGGACTATTCTCAGCTATTCTTTTAGTTGCCGCAGGGCTATGGTCAGCAACTGCCACAGCACAAGATACAATCAAAGTGGGAATTATTACGGATCGGGTGGGCAATTCCGCTGCCTGGGCAAAGCCGATTGAAGCCGGCTTGGAATTGGCCCTTTCAGAAATTAACGGTGCCGGTGGCGTATTGGGTAAGAAAATCGAGCTCGTATACGAGAGCGATCAAAGCAAGCCCGATGTGTCAGCGACCAAAGCGCGGAAATTGATCGATGCAGGCGTTGTCGCCATCTTGAGCATCACCAATTCGCCGTCTACCCAACAAGCCCAAACGGTCACCATGAATGCAAAGATGGTCCACATGACTCCAGCGAATTCAGCGGGCTACCTGACCACCAAGCTGAAGAACCCCTATTTTTTCCAGATGGGTCCCTTGGGATCAACGCAAATTAGGACCTTGATGGCCTACAATAAGAAAAATAATTTCAAGCGCGTTGCCTTGGTTAAAGACAATTCCGGACTTGGCACATATTTGGGCAAAATTTTTAGACAAAGCCTTGAAGCGGGTGGCACCAAAGTGGTGGCTGAGCAAACCATCGAAATAGGCTCGACCGATGCCATCCCGCAAATGCAGAAAGTCCGGGCCGCCAAACCAGATGCCATCTACCACTCAGGAATCGTGGTTTCGGCCATGGCGACTTTCTTTAAGGCTTATCATCAATTGGGCCTGAAACAACCAGTGCTAGGATCGTTTAACCTGTCGATACCCAAATATCTGGAGGTCATTCCCGGTATGATGGAAGGCGTTGCCTTTATCGATGCCTACGATCCGGATAAGGCCCAATCCAAGGCTTTTGCAGCGGCTTACAAGAAAAAACATGGTAAGACGCCGTTCTCCTTGCCAGCCTATGGTTATGACGGTTTGAAGGTGTTGGTCTCGGCAATAAAACGAGCCGGCAGTACAAATAACGAAAAACTGCGAAGCGCCATGGCTGCCACCAAAGGATACGTCGGCGTGCTCGGTGCCAAAGGGCAATCGGTGAATTTCACCAAAAACCGGGCTGGATTTTCAGTCGATGGCGCTGTCGTGCGGATTATCAAAAAAAATACGCACGGACCAGTGGTACATAGCGGCACCAAGAACTAGAACGTCAACCGTTTGGCCATCGTTCTTTAAAATGGAAGACTTTCTTGAACTGATGGTCAGTGTCTGCGAGGCTGGTAGTATTTACGGCCTCGTCGCACTTGCTTATCAGATAGTCCTGCGCCCCACCGGCATCATCAACTTTGCTGCTGGTGAGTGGGCTGCTATTGGCGCTTTTGCCGCGGTTAGCTTCATCACCTGGTGGAAACTACCACTCATTATCGGTTTGCCGATGTGCATTTTAGCTGTCGGTTTAGTGGGCTGGCTTACCGAAGTCATAGCAGTTCAGCCGCTTTTGAAGCGCGATGCACCGGAATTAAGTCCCGTACTCAGTTTGTTAGGGATGCTTATAATCTACCGCGAAACTGTCAGCAGCGTATATGGGGTCGACAATTTATTTGTGCCGATGCCATTCGGTTTTGGGCGCGTCGAACTCGGTTCAATCGCCGGTACCAGCCAGAGCTTTTTTATTATAATCACCGTCGTCTTCAGTTTCACGCTGGTCTGGTTATTCTTCGAACGCACCATGTGGGGCAAGGCTTTTCAGGCGGTGGCAATCAATCGCGTTGCGGCGGCTTTGCTAGGTATTAATTTACGCTTGGTGACGGCGATGTCTTTTGCCATCGGCGGTGCGGTCGCTGGCTTGGCAGGTGTCTTGCTGGCACCCATTACTTCGGTCCATTTTCTGATGGGCCTACCTTTGGCGGTTAAAGGATTTACAGCGCTGGTGATCGGTGGTGTGGGTCGAGTTGAAGGCGCCTTACTGGGCGGATTGCTGCTGGCTTTCGTCGAAAAAGTTACCATCCGCTATGCCCCTATACCATCGGGTTTGGCACTCGGTGCGCCTTTTTTACTATTAATTTTATTCCTCTTATTGCGACCAAGCGGCTTATTGCGGGCCAGGGGTGAGCAATGAGCCGAGTGTGGTTGTCATGGCTGCTGGGGATCGTTGCCATCGTGGCTCTGTCATTAATACTGGAGGGTTATGTTGGGGATCTATACCGAAAATTATTGCTGACCGTGGCGCTGTGCCTAAGCTTTAATTATCTGTTTGGCATTTCCGGACAATTGGCTTTTTCTCATATCGCCTTTTACGGTATTGGTGCCTACGGAGTCGTCATACTGACATACAAAGTCGGTCTGCCGTTACCGCTGGCGATTATCGGTGCGGTGATTAGTTGCGGTTTGCTGTCGTTTATTGTCGCGGTACCCGCAACCCGCTTGAAAGGATTTTACCTCGCTTTGGCGACCCTGGCCTTTGCCCAGTTGTTCAATGTGCTGTTGTTACAGGGCGGCGACATCACCGGCGGTCCGGAGGGAATTTCCGGTTTTTCCGCCAAGGGTTATTTTGGTGTGCCGTCGAGCGGCGGCGCTTACACCGTGGTCATAGCCGGAATACTGATATTCACTTTCGCCATATTGTTACTGTTGGACCGATCCTGGTTTGGCCGGGCTTGCCGGGCAATTCGAGACAACGAAGCCGCTGCTGAGGCTATGGGAGTGAATATCTTCCGAACTAAAGTGGCCGCGTTCGTCGTTACCAGTACGCTTTCTGGTATCGCCGGTATCTCCTACGCCTTTGCCGATAATTATATAAACCCCACGGTGTTCACGCTGGAGCCTCTGTTTCTGCTGCTGTTCATGATCATTGTCGGCGGCACCGGTCGCCACGCTGGCGCGATACTTGGTGCGGTAGTGCTATTCCTGGCTCCCGAAATGCTGGAGGCCTGGATAGGTAGGCACTACCTGTTGGGTTTCGGCGTCGTCATGGTGCTGGTAATTTTATTCCTACCATCAGGGCTGATCGGATTGGTAGACCGCTTCCAGGACCGTTTAGCGGCTCACGGAGATCGGCAATGACTGACCTAATCGATGGCACGCACCGGTTGAGAGCGGTCGGATTGAGCAAGCGGTTCGGCGGCTTGATAGCGGTTACCGGTTTTAGTTTCGATCTGGCAGCCGGCGAAATTCTGGGTATTATTGGCCCCAACGGTGCCGGTAAAACGACGACCTTTAACCTGATTGCCGGTGCCTTAGTGCCCAATAGCGGAGAACTGTGGCTCGGCCAGACTTCCTTGGTGGGTCTCAAGCCCTACCAAATTGCCGAACTGGGAATCATCCGCACTTTTCAGCACAATATGCCGTTCGAAACGCTGAGCTTGATAGATAATGTAATGGTCGGTGCCCACCGCCGAATACGAGGGTCTTTGTGGGCCGTGCTGGGCCTGACTCAGGAAACGCGCGAACGCGAGGCGCACTACCGGGAGCGGGCAAGAGAATTGATTGATTTCGTTGGCCTGGGCGAATTCGTTGATACAAAAGTCGATAATCTGTCATTCGGTCAGGGCCGGTTGTTGGAAGTGGCTCGTGCCTTGGCGGGAGAGCCCGAAGTGATCTTATTTGACGAACCTGCCGCTGGTCTCACCTTAAGCGAAACCGAACAACTGGCCCAGGTTATCCGGCGGATCAGCAGTGACGGCATTTCCGTTCTATTGATCGAGCATGACATGCAGTTTCTGCTACCGCTGGCAGACCGGATTGTGGTCTTGGATCAGGGGCAAAAGATTGCCGATGGCAGCGCAGCGGAAATCCAGGCCAATCAGCTGGTCGTCGAAGCTTATCTCGGCAAAACTGAAAACATTGTGGTTGCTGGCGATGCTTGAAATCAGAAATTTAAGCGCCGGATTTGGTAAGGTAGACGTGTTGAGAGGTATCGAGTTCCATGTCGAAGCGGGTGAGCTAATCGCTTTACTGGGACCGAATGGTGCCGGGAAATCAACTCTGATGAAAAGCATCATCGGAGTCGGCATACATCACCGCCAGGGAGAAATTATGCTGGATGGGGAGAATATTATCGCCGCTTCCAGCCACGATATTATCGGCCGTGGCTTGGCCATCGTTCCAGAAGGCCGCATGATTTTGGCACCGATGACAGTTGAGGACAATTTGCGGCTAGGTGCAACGCGACTAAACCGCAGCCAAGGTCACAGTTTGGCTGAAATGTTCGAATATGTTTTCGATCTGTTTCCAAGACTGCACGAACGCAGCGATCAGATTGCTGGTACTTTGTCTGGCGGCGAGCAACAAATGCTTGCCATCGGCCGGGCGTTGATGTCAGCACCGCGTATTTTACTTTTGGATGAACCGTTCTTAGGCTTAGCACCGATCGTCGTGCAGGAAATTCTCGATGCGCTAACGATGCTCAAGGAGGCAGGCCTGACACAGGTTCTGGTTGAACAAAAGTTGGATATTGCCTTGGCTTTGGCATCACGGGCCTACGTTCTGATCAAGGGTGAGGTCGCTTTAATGGACACTGTAAAAAGCCTGGCGGCCCGAAAGGATTTGGATAATTTGTACTTCGCCTTGGCCTCGGTCCGGGAAACTGAGGAGATATCATGAGTAAGATACTGGTGCTGTTTCACAGTTGGACGACCCATGTGTACAAGCTGGCCGAAAGTGTTGCCGAGGGTGCTACGGCAGTGGACGGCATCGAGGTGGTTTTAAAACAGGTGCCGGAAATCGTGCCCGAATCAGTGTTAGAGCGCGGCAAGGCCGTGGAAGGGCGAAAAACATTTGCCCATATCCCTGAGGCCAGCGTCGAGGAACTGCCAGACTATGACGGTTTCGCCTTTGGCACACCGACCCGGTTCGGCAATATGAGCACTACCATGCGCTCCTTCCTGGATCAAACGGGACTTTATTACGCCCAGGGAACACTTATTGGCCGCCCGGCGACAGTATTCTGCAGCACGGGAACCGGCGGCGGTCTGGAGACCACCATCACCAGTTTTTGGAATACCCTGGCTCATCACGGCATGACCATCGTACCGCTTGGGCCCAGAACCTCAGCTACCAAGGATATGACCGGGGCCAACGGAGGATCGCCCTATGGTGCCAGCGCCTATGCCGCAGGATCGCCGCCTCGGCCCAGTGAGATCGAACTGGAAGCCGCACGGGTTCAGGGCCGTGGATTGGCGGAAATCGTCGGTGTCATGAAGAGTTATCGCTGGCAAATCTAGAGCCTGATGGCCTCGATCGACAACAATTGATATTTCCCCTTCAAAAGGAAAGCAGAATTCATTTGAAAAAATGATTAGAACCAATCGTCTTCAAAGGAAATGAAGGTGCTTCCCAATTTACTGTGGCACAAATTCAAGGCACCACAGATCGCAAACAAATTGAAAATGAACTTAAAGCCAGTGAAGAAAGATTCCACACTTCATTTGAGTACGCCGCCATAGAAATGGCAATGGAGAAATTTGGTCAGGTTAGGTGCAAAAAAGGTATCAACAATGAAGGCACTGGTCTCAGCTTACCACTGGTCAAAAGTCTTGTTAAGAATCATGGTGGCAAATTGGTTTTAAATAGTATTGTTGGCGAAGGCATTGTCAGACTAAAACCAGCTTTGACCACACCGGCGCATTTTCATAACTTGTGGGATAGCACTGTCAGAGGAAACGTTTCTTTGACCGAGCTGTTCCATTTTCATAACGTTCTGGAATGAGAAATCAGAACCCATTCCGCTATTTCAAAACATCACCTGAGATCATCCGCCTAGCAGTGATGATGTACATACGGTTTCCGCTGTCACTTCGAAACATCGAAGATCTGCTCCACGAACGCGGTATCGATATTTGCCATGAAACAGTTCGCTATTGGTGGAACCGGTTTGGACCCATGTTTGCTCGTGAAATACGTAAGAAACGTATCCATCCTTCAGCCAACTATTCAAATTGGCGATGGCACCTGGATGAAGTATTTGTGAAGATTAATGGTGAAACCCATTACCTTTGGCGGGCGGTTGATCACGAAGGTGAAGTACTGGAAGCCTTTGCATCAAAGAGGCGTGACCGTAAGGCAGCCTTGGCTTTTTTGAAGAAAATTATGAAACGATATGGCCGTCCACGCGCAATCGTCACAGATAGATTGCGGTCATATCGTTCTGCCATGAAGTCGATTGGCAACAACCAGATTCAAGAAGTTGGGCGATGGTTGAATAATCGTTGTGAGAATTCTCATCTTCCGTTTCGACGACGAGAATACGCGATGCTACGTTTCAGACACATGCGAAGTTTACAGAAATTCGTCTCAATTCACTCTTCGGTTTTCAATCACTTCAACAAAGAACGTCATCTAAATTCTAGAGAAACATATAAGGTTCAACGTGAAGCTGCTCTTGTTGAGTGGCAGCAACTTTGCGCTGCATAATACCAGTATATTATTGCCATACTGAGACGAGTTCGCATTTGTCTGACAGCACCGCCATTAATCTTAAGTAACGTACTGTAATTATTAATATTATTTTCTTTGACTTTATTGCCGTCCCACACTTGGTCCCACAGTATGATCTAGTTTTTGTTGGATAATTCCTGTGTATTCTCGCCCAGCCACTCTCGCCAACGCCCAAAAGTACAACAGCCGCCTCCTGGCTATCTGTAATCACTGCGCCCACACGGTCGAGCTAAATCTCAATCAGTTAATTATGAAGTACG
>CAJWIB010000136.1 GCA_913041095.1 uncultured Rhodospirillaceae bacterium
TAACCCGTGCCGGAAACCACGGCACATCACAGTCGATGACCAGAAGCGCATCGGCTTTGGCGATGGCCGGATGAATGGCTGAGCCGAAGACATAGCCCGCATGACAGGAATGGTCGGCCGGAAAGTTAGCATAGACCGGGCTGGCTTCAATCACTTCAATGGCGCCGGCATCGGCAAGCTCAACTAAGCCCGCAACAGCCAAGGCGCTGCGGCCAAGTTCTGAGGTAATAATCAGCGGGCTCTTGGACTCGGCCAGAATTTTTGCCGCTTCTTGGAGCCGGGCCGGATCAGGGTGGCGTTGATTGGCGACTTCACGACGCGCTGGCGTATTGATGGTTACGGCGGTTAAGGCTTCGGCGATGACATCTCGAGGCAGAGAGATGTAAACCGGACCGCGCGGTTGATCCATCGCCATTTCCAAGGCGCGGTTGATGACCGATTCCAGCTGAGCGGGTTGGCGCAGCTCGTAATCCCATTTGACATATTCCCGAATCATGCCCGCCTGGTCGAAGCTCTCCTGCGCCCATTGCACATGAATATCGCGGGCCCCTCGCATAGAACCGTCATCCGTTAAAGCTGAACTGGCAGCGAGGACAATCAGCGGTATCTGCGCCTTTGATGCATTGACTAGCGCACCTGCTATATTGGCGGTGCCGGGCGTGGAATAAACAATCGCGGCCTGGGGCCGGCCGGTGACGGCATAAAATCCATGCGCCATCGTCACCGCGGTCTGTTCATGGGGCGTCATGACCGGGCGAAGCGTCGATTTGCCTTCAGCCTCGAATTTGGATAAGCCGTCGATGATCGAGGTAAAGGCATTACCGATAAGGCACTCAATACCGCGCTCCCGGAGAATTTCCAGAAGCGCCTGTCCAACCGTTTCAACCTTAAAAGTTTTCTTTGCCATTACTTCTGCCTATTCCAGCTTGGCCCCGGCGTCAACCCAGCGGCCAAGCAATTCCCGTTCGGCCTTGGTCATGCCGTTATCTTGGCCGCTGTCGCGCTTGATCGGCATGGTCTTGATCGTAACCGTGCTGACTTTAATACGGCGGGCGTGGCGTTTAATGTCTTCTGGACGGTCAAAGCTGATCTTGCCAGGTGCCGGTCCGTAACTCCGATCTGCCGGTACGGTTGAGTGACAACTCAAACAATGCATAACGATGATACCGCGTGCGGTGGTGAATGAAACGTTACCGGAGTCTGCAGACTCTCGCGGCGGGTTCACGGCGGCGACCAAATAGACAGCAATGCCAACCAAAATCAATGCCGAGTAGAACGCCCACAGGCCCGCCTTGCCGCTGACGACCATATGCCGTCCACCTACAAATGCCGCCAGCAAAAGAGATACAACAATCCAGTTGAGCCAGTGACTGTAGATCACTGGGTAATGGTTGCTGAGCATCAGCACTACAGTTGGAAATATTAGGTAGCTGTTATGGGTGGCGCGGTGCCGGGCCAATGTGCAAAGCGTGGGTTCAGCCATGCGGTTTTCTTGGCGTGCTTCTTTCATCTCTTTCAAGGCCGGCAATATTCTGAACCAGACGTTGCCCATCATCAGGCTACCGAGTGTTGACCCCAGCAGCAAAAACACGGCCCGGCCGGAAAATATTTGAGTGAGGCCCCAGGCAACGGCGGTAAATAGGCCTATGGAAAGGGTCAACAGCAGGGCAGTTTTCTGGCTCAAGCTTAACCGCCATAGCAAATCGTAGCAAAACCAGGACAAGGCCAGCAGAGCAACAACAATGGCGGCACTGGTGAAGGCGTTGATTGGTTGGCCGCCGGAACCGGTGAGCAGGCTGCCCGGCAAAGGGGCGACCATGACCAACAGCAAAATGCCGCTGACCCAGGTGAGTATGGTCTCGCGTTTAAACCAGATGTGGGTCTTGGTCAGCCCGTCGGGTTCGAGTTTCAACTTCTCGACCAGCAGCGAGCCGGCCTGATCAATCATCCAGGGCTCCCCATGCTCACCCTTGGCCGCACGTTCGGGGTCTGCAAAGATCCGGTCGAGCCACAGCAGATAGAGCGAGCCGCCGATCCAGGAAATTCCGCCCATGATATGAAACCAGCGCAGCATCAGATCGAGCCAGTCGAGGGTGTTCCATGCCATTGCTGAAATTCCTTTGGATTGTTTAGATGCTGACACTGAGTGTGAAGATAAAACCTCAAGGTGCAACAGGTTTTTTGAGATTGGCAGAGGTGATGTTTGCGTTTCCAAAGGGGGTATTTCTACTGTCTTTTTTTTCTACCCCTACGTTCCTCATTCGGAAATTCTACTGTAACGTCTGTTTTCCCATTGGTCACGGTATATCCCTTATTCTTACTCTAGGAATGATGCGGTACTCACCGACACCAGGCGGTGCAGGCCGGCAGTCGAGATCAACGCAACCCGGCGCTCAGCCAAGGGCGGTCCGGGCAGGAGAGGGGTTTCCTCGAACATGGGCATATCGCGATTGAGGAATTCCTCGCGGGCGCCATCCGGAAATTCTTTGACTTTTACCATGCTACTTTTCCTTTATGACGTTTCTTTACCATCGTTCCACCAGCAATCCCGCATATAGGCAGTGAAATCATCGGGATCGATTTTGGTCGAGCGTGAGAAGGCATCCATCAGGGCGCCTTGCTCGATGTCAATTTCCAGAATGTCGGTGAACCGGTTCCAGAAATTAAAAAAGCCGGACACCATGGATAATTCGATCACCTGGGCGTCATTGTAATATTTCTTAAGCTCCTCCAGCGCTGCATGATGCTGCGGCGGATTGCCGGGTGAGCCTTGGTAAAGCTTGTTAGTCATCACTTCGGCCCAGCGCATGGCGGCTTTTTCTTCTGCCGTGAAGCTGTCCGAGTTTAAATAGTCACCCGTAATTTCCGCCATCAGCTCTTCGCTGAAACCTAACGCTCGACCGAGCGTTTCGTTATGGCCTGTTCAATAGGCGCAGCCGTTGAGCGTCGAGGTTTTTATGATCGTTAGACATTTCGTCCGTACCGGCAGGTTTTCGGTAATTTCCTGACGCAAAGATGATACAATAAAGCCGAACAACGACTGCATCAGCTTCGGCGTATGCGAGCCGACGCGAACCGCATTAGCGACCCGCCCGAGAATCTTTTTGGAATGCTCGAACATCGACTTTTGCAGCGGATTCGCCTCATCGTCGGTGGGGATTGGAATCAGTGACATTAGTTAGTTTCTCCTATTTAACTTAATCTTTGACTGGCGGCCAGATGCGGCGCGACGCTGGGGCTTCCCGGCGCATGAATTGTGTAGTTGATTATTTTGTTGGTCCAGACGGTTTCATCCATGGCCAGCGATTCATGATTTTGGAAATGTTCCTGGCGGGCATCGAGTGAAATAAACTCATACATCACAGCATGCTTGGCCCAGCCCGCGACCGACACCAATTTCCTGGTATTGATGGAGCCCGGCATTCTCGCCATTGCCGGCATCCGGTATTGTGCATACCAGGCGGCGAGGTCCCATTCGTTTTCCAGCTTCATGGTGCAGAAGCTGCCCATTTGAATGGCTGGGCCGGGAGTTGAATCATGGATGCGGTAGTCAAAGTCCGGACCGTTGACACGCGCTTCCTCGACGAAAACATTGATGCGCTCTTCGAGACGGATGGCCAGCATTTCCTGAGTTTTAGGATTTTCGGCATCGACTTCTTCATAGATTGGCTTAAAGAACACATGAGGTGAACCGGCGCCCACCAGCAAGACATAATTCTGGCCTTTGCCGACCTCTTCGAGATCTACCCGGGCTAGATGATCGGCAATCTCATCCATATGTTTGCCACCGCCGGTGACCTCATAATGGGCTGCCCATAGAATACCTGGACGTTGCAGAACTTCCAGCAGATACGTGCTGTGCAGCCAATCAATATAGGTGTCTTTTTTATCTTCCGGTAGATCGTACCAGAACGCCCGGATGCCTTGGTCCATTTATCTGTGCTCCCTAAGTTAATTTCGTCAGGGTTTAAAATAATATTCCCAAACGATTATTACTATGCATAATCCGCCACATGCTATTTGATAATGTACTATCTTAAAAGTAGGGTACTTACCAAAAGGAGAGTTAGTTAATTTTGGAATTAATTGTATGTCAGACGTAGAGCAGAATACTGAGTCGATAGACAATGCGGCCCAACTGTCGCCGGGAAATTTTGATTTGCTGTCAACACGTCCAGCGCAAACGGTCATTGGTTATTTGTCCAATAAATGGAATGTGCTGATTATCCGGCGATTGTCGCGGAAAACCATGCGCTATTCAGAACTGCGCCGGGATATTGGCGATATTTCGCAGAAAATGCTGACCCAGACTTTGCGCCACCTTGAGCGAGTTGGTCTGGTTGAGCGTAAGATTTACCCCGTTGTGCCGCCAAAAGTTGAATATTCGCTGACAGAGCTCGGTTGAACTCTCGTTGAGCCGAACAATGAGAACATTAACCACGTCGAAGACGCCATCGCGTCATATGACAACCGGGACAACAATTTATAATATATTTGAACTAGTTAGCTGGGTCAGCCCCGGATATTTATTCAGGAGAACTACATGTCGCGCATAGATTTAGTTGATCTCGATATTGACGACGATGAGATCCAAAACATGTTTACCGCCGTGACGGCGATGCTAGGACGGGTGCCAAACTCATATAAAGTTCTGGCGCACTCACCGCTGGTGGCCAAAATGCTGGTGCCGTTTAACGCCGTGGTCCAGCGGGAAGGGGCCGGTTCTGTGCTCTCGACCAAAATTAAAGAGATGGTGGTGATCAAGACCAGCCATCTCAATGGGTGCAAATACTGATTTGCCCATAACACGTCGCTTGGTCAAGCGGCTGGCATTACCGACGAACAAACCATCGAAATTAGCACGGATGAATACCTTGAGTCCGACCTCTTCAACGCGCGCGAAAAGGCGGCCATTTTATGGGCTACCCATGTTACCCAGAACACCGCCAAAGAAGACAATGGCATCTATGAACAGGTCCACCAAGAGTTCACCGAGCAAGAGATGGTGGACCTTACAATGATCTGCTGTTTCTTTAATTTTTTCAATCGCTTAACGGACTCTCTTAAAATTCCAGTTGAAGAGAAAGACGAAGTAGATAAGATTAAAAGATCGGTCCGCCTCAATCCGGATAAAGTAAAATCCTACCTCCAAACAACGGTTGAAAACTGGCCAGAAAGTTTCCCTGAACCGAACCCGGATTAGGTGACGGATGTAGATAAACCCGCCATATTTTTTATATCCTTTAAAAAAAGGGGTTATAACTCTGGTTATTCTCAGCCGGGAAAGTATATTAATAAATTGATAGACCAATCAAAAAGACTTTAAATAATTTGGGAGATGATAATGGCCGTTAGCCGCAAAGAGCAAACCCGCACCACCTGGCTCGAAACGATTGAAAAGCATAAATCAGATACCCACAATCCGGCGACGGATCAGATTTGGTCGGAAAAACTGGAATGCGCCAGTCGCGACGAATTGATCGCCATTCAAAATGATAAGCTCAAAATGGTGACGCCGTTTCTTTATGAAAACAGTAATTTTTACCGGCACCGCTTTGACCGGCTCGATCTCACGCCAACTGACATCCAGACGGTTGATGATCTGACCAAATGGCCGGTCGTTGATAAATCCGAAATGATGGAAGATGCGCTCGCACATCCGCCTTACGGCACTTATACGACAATGGATGACGAACTTTGGCAAAAACGCGGCTGGATGATGTTTTCCTCTTCAGGCTCCAGCGGCGTGCCGCGCGTTTTTCGCTATTCTCATATTGATCGTGATCTCTGGGAATGGGCGAATGCGCGGGCGATCTATTCGTTTGGTGTCAGGCCAACCGATACGGTCTTTGTTGCTTCCGGCTATGGTCCCCACGTGTTTGCCTGGGGCGTACAGTACTCGTTACAGCGGATGAACGTTGCCTGCATTCCAGGCGGCGGCATGACGACAGATATGCGCGCCAATATCGTTGATCGCTTTAAGCCGACCGTGTTGTGCTGCACGACTTCATATGCGCTACATCTGGGCCGCGTTATGCAGGAGAACGGGTTTGATCCGGCAGCGAGCTCCATCCGCATGTTGTTTGTCGGTGGCGAACCCGGCACTGGCATCATCAATACCCGCAACCGGCTCAAAGAGCTTTGGGGAGCTGAGATGCGGGAATTTTATGGCTGTACCGAAGTGGCTCCGCACAGTGGCGGCTATTCCTGTTCGCATGCGGAAATCTCAGCGGATATGATTGCCACCCATTTAATGGAGGACCATCAAATATGGGAACTTGTCGATCCCGATACAAAGGATCCCGTTCAAGAAGGTGAGCGGGGAATCACCGTCTGCACTAGTCTCCATTCAGAAAGCTCACCGCAATTGCGCTTCAATGTTGGTGATTACACGGTCTATTCGACAGAGCAATGTGGCTGCGGGCGCACCCATGTGCGGGCGATGGGGTCTTTTGCCGGCCGGTCAGATGATTTAATTAATCTGCGCGGCATCAAAATGTATCCGGTTCAACTCGAGCAAGCAGTGCGTGCGGTACCGGACATTGGTGACGAATATGAAATCCTCATCGAAACCAATCAGGACGGTCTGGATATTATGACCGCGCGTGTCGAACATACCGAGGATGTCTCTGAACAAGTGATCAATGAGATCAAAACCCGTTGTGAGGTGACGGTGGGTGTTGAGATGTTGGCTCCTGACACACTGCCGAAAACAGAATTTAAGGCTAAACGCATCCGCGATGAGCGGGAGAAGGGGTGAGGAATTAAGGAGACAGCTTACTTAATTCTAATGCTCGCGGAGAATTTACTCCTGTCCGATTAATAGAATGCAAAATGATGATAGACATGGAATCGGTCACAAAACTTAGGTGCCGAGAAAAAAAGGTAACTTAAACGCCAATTTTGTACGAGAATTGAGTTCAAAATTTCGTCAAGAAAAAAGGCCGCCTCAACTGAGACGGCCTTTTAAGTGAGTGAAAACTCAGATTTAAGATGAGTAATACATCTGAAACTCGGCCGGGTGGGTGGTGTGTTCTACGTACAGAACTTCTTCCATTTTGAGTTCCAT
>CAJWIB010000137.1 GCA_913041095.1 uncultured Rhodospirillaceae bacterium
CCGACGATGGTGGCTTAGAGGCATGACATTGAAAGCAATCAACTTTTACCGCCGCATAGTCGTGACAGGCGCGGCAAAAATGTTTTGGACTAGTGATCGACACCGGCTGCTTGTCGGGGCCCGGCACGGCATGACATGAAATGCATGCTTTTAGGCTATATTGTTTGGTGCGAATACCTTTGTGGACAGTTTCGTCACGCTGATGACGCATTAAATCCATATGCTTCAATCGCATTAATTCGGCATGACCTTTTTCCGCTTTCTCCAAGGCCTTTGGTACCTTCGGTAGAGGCACGCCATCTGAGCCATGGACTGACGAACCGGATAGCAGTACGGTCGTTGCCAAAATCGATAGAGCCAATTGGTATCCCAGCGTCCGCATGATTAATTCACCTCACCCTTATTCACCAAGGCCATCAAGAATGAGGGCGTTGTTGACTAATTGATGCACGCCAACAATGTCATCCATGGCGAAGCCGTACATCGGCATCACTTTTGAAAATTGCGTCTTACAGATGGCGCAAATTGCCGCCAGATGGGTAACGCCATGATGTTTAACCACTTGTTCGTAAGCGCCCATGCGCGGGCTGGCGCCCTTAGCGCGGAGTTCGATTAAATCATCGGTCAATAAGCCGCCGCCGCCGCCGCAACAAAATGTGTTTTCGTGAATGGTGTCGGTCGCCATATCAACATAATTATTGCAGCACGCCTTGATAATTTCCCGAGGTATCTTGAATTGCCCCCCCGGTATATCACCCATCCGCGAGGCCCGTGACACATTGCAGGAATCATGAAACGTCAAAGTCATGTGATCATTAGCTGATTTGTCAAAAGTGAGTTCACCTTTTTGAATCAGGTCAAAAGTGAACTCACAGATGTGCTGGGGAATTGGATAAGCCGGATCAAGAAAGTCAAACGGGCCGACCAAAGTATCCCAAAAATTATAAGCGACCCGCCAGGCATGACCGCATTCGCCAACAATTATCCGCTTAACGCCCAATTCCATGGCAGCGTCTTTGATACGCTCGGCGATTTTACCCATTTGATCGTGGGAGCCGATGAACATGGCAAAATTGGCGGCTTCTGAAGCTTGGGAACTTAGTGTCCAGCTAACACCCGCCTGATGGAAAACTTTGGCATAGCCCATCAAGCCATCAACATGGGGCTCGGCAAAAAAATCGGCGCTCGGCGTAATCAGCAGAATATCGGCACCCTTCTCATCCAGCGGCAAACGCACGGCAACACCAGTATCATCTTCCAAGTCTTCTTCCAGGTCTTCGAGTGTGGCTCCCAGGGCTTTTTCCGGCAGGCCTAAATTGTTACCGATATCGTGAACCTTGCCGATGATTTCATTGCAATATTTTTGGCCCATGCCGACATGGTCCATGATCTCGCGGGCCGCCATGGAAAATTCAGCAGTATCGATACCGTAGGGACAATAGACCGAGCAACGCCGGCATTGGGAACATTGGTGGAAATAGCTGTACCATTCATCAAGTACGTCGCGGGTCAGGTCTTTGGCCCCAACCAGCCAGGGAAACCACTTGCCGGCCCAAGTGAAATAGCGCCGGTATATTTTCCTCATCAAATCCTGCCGTGCCACCGGCATATTTTTAGGATCTCCGGTACCTAGAAAGTAATGGCATTTATCCGCGCAGGCACCGCATTTGACACAAGCATCCATATAGACTTTAAGGGCGCGTTGACTCTCCAGTAATTCACCGAATTTGGCAATTGCCTTATCATGCCAATCGTCAACCAATTCACCCGGAAACCCAAGCGCCAACTGATGTTTGGGTGCCGCCACAAAAGGCTGGCTGTGCGCCATCGCACCTGTATTGATTTCCGGAATTTCAACCGGTTCTCTTAATTCAGGGAGGGTATAATCATCCATCGATCACTCTCCCGAAGCAACATTTCTGCCGGTATCGGTCGCGTAGCGCATTTCGCGCGGATTATCGGCCTGATTGCGCGTCGGGCTAAAGAAAACACTTGGCGCATGCAGCAATTTGGAAAAGGGGAAAACGATCATCAACAGCGCCACCAGACCTAGATGGATCAGCACTGGCGGATCAGCCGGTAAGGGCTGCCAATCGAAATACAACAGGCCGAGGATAAACGCTTTGACCGCAACAATATCCGTCGGAGAAACATATTTCATACCGAGGCCACTGCCGGCAATACCAAACAAGATCAAAAGCATGAGATGATCAGAAGGGCTGGTAATGTAACGGATACGTTCAATGGCGATCCGTCTGATCCACAACCCCGCCAAACCCGCGACAAAGGCGAAGGCGGCATAAATACCGAACGGCTGGATCAAAACCACCCAAAACCATACCGGCTCGGTAAAATACCTGAGGTGCCGCACCAACACGAGCACCAGCGCGATGTGAAACATCCAACCAAATAGCCAGATCCATTTATTGGCGCGAAATAGACTTTGAAAAAAAATAATTTCACGCGCCATACGCAACACAACGCCCTGTTTGGTCGTCGGCGCTGGCGTTGTCGGAATCTTCAATGGTGCCGGTGTTGTGGCATATTGCTTGATTTTAACAATCAGCCCGATGACCAATATTAAGGTCGCAGAATAAAATAAAATAGCATAGGCAGCGGTCAATTGAGACTCCTAGCTCCTCAGGTGAAAAAGAATGCGTAGATTTAGACGCAGCCGGTCGGCTTCGGCAAACCTGCGATTTTACAAGCTTGTTTAGCTGGGCCGTAGGGGAATAACTCATAAAGATATTTGCTGTTGCCTTTTTCTGGTCCGAGAGATTTCTTGACCGCTTTGGTCAACACGCGAACAGCCGGTGCAATCTGATATTCTTCGTAATAGTCACGCAGGAAATTTACCACTTCCCAGTGATCATCACCCATATCAATATTTTCAGTTTCGGCAATTGTACCGGCTAAATCTATTGACCAGGTTGATATATCAGTGATGTAACCTTCTTCATCAGCATTAATTGTCTGATCGTTTACGGTATAATCCATTTTATGTTCTCCTTAAAAATTAACGTTCAATTATTTGCTTTAAAGCCAAGACTGAACGGAACTGTACTCTTCCACGAGATCAACAAACCCGGAATAATCGACGAGCGTTAACCCCTCGATGAGCGATTTTTCACTTAACCCCCGGGCTTCAATATCTGGGCCCAAGGCAAAAAACTTGATACTGCCGTTGCGGCGGGTGATTTCATCACTCGCCGAAGTTCCCTCGAGTGCGGCATAAACACCGTCCTCAATCAAGAGGATAGCGCTGCCGTCTTTTGCCAACCGCAGGCAATCCGAAATAACATTTCTTTCAAACGGTGATTTGTTAACGGTGTGCAGTAAAGCCAATGTTCAACTCCTAAAACGTATCCTTAAAACGTAACAATGACGTCTTGTGCGTCCATAAGTTCAGAAATTTCAGCCGAACTTAAAATTTCAACCGGGATAACTAGATCGTCTTCGCTGAAGCCCCGACTCTCCAATGATTCTTTTTCGACATAAATTTTTTCAACATCATAACCTTCGAGAGCCCGGTAAGTCGGTGAAAAGTTTTTCATATTGATGCCGGTGGTTTCCTGATCTTTTTTGATTTGAAAAACGCCATCATCAACGAATACTAGACAGACATCCTGATCAAAGGCGGCGGTGATCAACACGACCTCCAAACCTTCAAGGGCATATACCGTGCCGTAAGGGGCTTTGCGATTTACATACATGAACTTTTTAATGGGTCCATCAAACTCGTTATCTTCAAAATCTTCCATCACCGTTCCCCCTAATCACCAAATGTCACGAGCCGATCACCAATGATACCGGCTTCCACCAATTGGCCGAGACCTGAAATCTTGAAACCAGCTGCAAGCAAATCATCATTAATGCCGCGGCGCATGGCGGCGGCCACACAGACAATCAATTCAACGCCATGCTCGGCAGCCAAATCCGACCAAAGTTTAACCACATTGCGGTCATCACTCGGTGGATCGGCAAGCTTGTTAGAATTGTTGACCCCATCATGATAAAAAAACACCCGGACAATCTCGTGACCTTTTTCGATCGCCGCTTTAGTGAACTGATAGGCGCTATCTGAGGCCTGATGAGTGAACGGCCCTTCATTAACTAATATGCCGAATTTCATTTGCTTAATGTCTCCTCAAATCAATTCTAGAAATGGATATGTGCCGATGCGTTCAGGCTTTCCCGCGCACCTCTGAAATCGTCAATATGGAAGCGAGTAAACGGAATGTCCGCGAGTTCAAAAAAGCGCGGCCAGCCAATGCGTTCAATCCACTCACCGAGCCGTTCCCAATCCCTGCCATGGTCCTTATAGACGTAGAGAATTTTCTTCACCACTTCACCTACCTCAGGCCAGTGCGGTGGATTGTTGGGTAATCCGGCGATCGCTAGTTTATGAAAAGTCGGTTTCGAGCGCGCATTGGAATGCTTGCCACCAACCCAGATCGCAATCTTGGTCGATTCTTCGCTGTTGATTTGCATCGGCGGACACGGTGCGTAACAAGCGCCACAGCAAATGCATTTCTGTTCATCAACCTCAAGCGAGGGTTTGCCATTCACCAAAGCCGGACGAATGGCTGCTACGGGACACCGGGCGACAACTGCCGGGCGTTCACAGACATTGGCGACCGCATCATGATCAATCACCGGTGGTTTGGTGTATTGCACATTAACGGCGATATCGCCTTGACCACCACAATTGATCTGACAGCAGGACGTTGTAATGCGGACCCGGTTGGGCATTTCTTCAGTGACAAATTCTTGGTGGAGATCGTCCATGAGGGATTTGACCACTCCAGAAGCATCGGTACCGGGTATGTCACAATGCAGCCAGCCTTGAGTATGGGAAATCATTGAGACCGAATTACCGGTGCCACCGATGGGGAAACCTTCGGCTTCGAGAGCTTCTATCAAAGGTGCCACCATGTCCTCTTTACTGACCATAAATTCAATATTGCTGCGGGTCGTAAAGCGGACATGGCCCTCGGCTCTCATATCAGCAATATCGCAGAGTTTGCGAATCGTATGGACATCCATCTGGCGCTGTGTTCCCGCCCGGACGGTCCACACCTCTTCGTTGTCGTGGGAAACATGGTGCAGCACGCCGGGACGCAGCCGGTCATGCCATTTCCAGTTGCCATAGTTCTTTTTAAGCACCGGGTGCATGTAAGGAAAAGGATCCGGAACTCCAGTTTCTTCTGCGCGGCGCGGTTCTACGTTTGTATCTGCCATTTTTCTGTTCCCTACTCCGCTGCCGTTTGGGAAGAATCTTCGTCTTGCCGTTCGAACCATTTTTCAGCTTCCTGATCCCACTTAGACGTATCAACATAGGAATTTGTCCGCGGATGATTGACCATATTGGGATCGATCTCGACGCCAATACCATCAAGGAAATTGGTCAAGCCAATCCGGTCAATTGTCTCACCGATGCGCTCGTGTTCAAGTGCGTTCTCGGCAAAGAAATCAATGACATTCTCCGACATTTCTTCGAGCTTCTCAAAATCTTCATCACTCTCAAGCTTGAGGAACGGCACCACGACGGTGCCCATTTGATCACCGATTTTCAATGACCGCTTGCCGCCGATCAAAAGGGTGACGCCTTTATCGTCTCCCGGTGACAAAGCTTTGTTCATAACATTGAGACAATGCATGCAGCGGACACAGCTTGGATTATCAACTTCCAACGTGTCGTCATCATTGAGACTAAGTGCATTGGTTGGACAGCGGGCTATTACGTTGTCTATGGTGTATTTACGGCCCGCCTGATCGACATATTTTTTAACTTCATCCTGATCGACTTTCATGTCGTCGCGCCAAGTGCCAATAACAGCAAAGTCGGCGCGGTGTATGGCGTTCACACAATCATTGGCACAACCGGAAAACTTGAACTTAAATTTATACGGTAAGGCCGGGCGGTGCATTTCATCAAGGAAAGCATTGATGATCGTTCGATGGGCCCGTATCTCATCGTAACAGGATTGCTCGCACCTAGCGTGGCCGACACAACTCATCGACGTCCGCAAAGCTGGTCCCGCGCCACCCATATCCAGGCCAATCTCATTTAAATCATCAAAAGCCGGTTGCACTTTCTCAGTCGAACAGCCTTGAAACATGATATCGCCGCTTTGGCCATGCAGGGCGATCAAACCGGAACCATGTTCTTCCCAGATGTCACATATCTTGCGCAAAAGATCAGTATTGTAATGCAGACCGGCCGGCGGTTGAATACGCAGCGTATGAAATTCGGAGGATTCAGGATAGTCCTCGGCAACTTGTGAAAACCGCGGAACAACACCACCGCCATAGCCGAACACACTGACCGTGCCACCTTTCCAATAACCTAATTTGGTTTCGTAAGAATGCTCCAGCTGCCCCAGTAGATCATTCATCATGCCTGAATATTGCTTGTCTTCATCATCGGCTAATCTTTTCAAGCCATCAACAAAGCTTGGCCATTTGCCGCCTTGCAGTTCATCTAGCAACGGGGTTGCATGTTTCTTCTTAGTCACTCTTATTCTCCTTTTCGGATGCTCTTTCGGGACCCCGCCCCGGCATTAACTTTTGTTGTCCAAAATGATTGTTAGCATAATATATTTACTATAATCAACGTTTTCCTTAAATATGATATACGTTGGATTATAGAAAAATATTATTTGATTTCAATTAATTACGTAAAATATTTTAAATATACAAAAATATTTAGTATTTTATACTTGTGTATATACTAAAATAGATATCAGGCCGTTCAAAAGTAGACTCATTAAGCCAATTGGCTTATGTGGAAAATAAAAATCAATCACTCGATAATAAGATAATGACCCTACCTAGTGATCTCTATAACAATGACGCCTATTTACGGTGGTGGGAGGAAAAGCTCACAGGCTACCCAGCCGATATTAATGAACTGATTGTTGAGGTGGAAGAACCGAATGCGCCAAACGAGCAGGAGATTGAGGCTCTCTATAAATTATACCGCAAAACCTTATGTAATCTGGTTGAACGACCCGCGCATTAAAGATGCTTTGGAATTCCTGAAATCAATTC
>CAJWIB010000138.1 GCA_913041095.1 uncultured Rhodospirillaceae bacterium
GCATTTAAGTTAGCCAGCCGTTTCATTGGCTCATAAGCCAGCAGTAGAGCAGTAATAAAGGAAAAGAACGAGCCCGGGTTCATGTTGTCATGGATAACTCGGAAACCGCCATAGGTGATTACTAGGGTAATGGCAACACCGCCGAGGCTTTCCATAATCGGGCTGGCGAGAGAGCGCACTCGAGCGGCTTTAAACACCAACGAAAACACCCGCTCGGCAATCGCACGAACACGAGATTTTTCGTATTCCTCCATGCCGTATGATTTGACCACCCGGGCCCCTTGGAAGGTTTGCTCAAGCAAAGTTGTGAACTGACCCATTTCTTCCTGTGTGTTGACCGTGACTTTGCGCATCCGTTTGCCCAACCGCGCAATTGGAATAACAGCGACGGGAAAAACAACAAAGGCGATGAGGCCCAGCTGCCAGTCCTGCCAGAACATCACACCAACCAATCCGATGAGCGACAAAAAATCTTTACCCAGGCCAGTGAGCGCGTTCGAGACGGCAGCGCGCATCATATTGATGTCGATGGTGAAGCGGGAGATTAGATTGCCGGTTGGATTGTCGTGAAAAAAACCGAGCTCCATTCGGGTCAGATGGGCATAAAGCCTATGTTGGGTATCGGTAATAATGCGCTGGCCGACATAGCTCATAAGCACAGATTGGCCGTAATTAGCGAGACCTTTGATAGCAAAGGTAATAAAAACAGCGGCGGCGATAATCCAAAGCAAAGTTTCATTTTTGGCGAAAAAGACATCGTTGATAACCGGTTTCATCAGCCAAGCACTTGCCGCAGTTGCTGCTGCCACCAAGGCCATGCAAATAATTGCCGCGACGATCCAGCCGACATACGGCCGGATGCTTTCCCGCGCCAAACGGGACATCAAGGCAGCTGTTGAGTTGTTTTGCGTTTTATCGCCCAAAGTATTGAATTCCTTATAAATATGACGGTGCAAACTTGCCGATATCTAATTTGCCGGAACATAGCACGGGAACTGATAAAAAGTCACTTAACAGCCGCAATTTAATGAAAATCGCCGGTAAATTTATTTTACGGAATATTTCCCGGTCGTTAGCATTAGGATTTGTGCCGCTTAGGAATGTTCCAAGGCACAGGTGCGGAAGCCGGCGAAAATATCGTTCCGGTAGGGCTGGAAGAAGTTCCGTAACGTGTTGTAAGCGAAACGCTGGCGTGTCCCCCAAGAGCCTCCTTTCAACACCTTACGGTAGCCGAACCATGGGGCCGAATATTCCTTGTATGGATAATCAATCACATAACCGGGATAGGGATAGAATGGCGAAGCTGTCCATTCCCAGACATTGCCGATCAACTGACGGCAGCCAAATGCGCTGTCACCTTCGGCGAAGCTGGCAACGTCTGCGCAGCCGTTCATACGCCTATCGAGGTTGGCCAGTTCAGGTTCGGGATCCTCATCGCCCCAGGGATAGCGTCTCTTGATACCGTTAATGCCACCGCCGCTTGGTTCGGCGCTAGCCGCCAGTTCCCATTCGGCCTCACTGGGCAATCTTCGATGGGCCCAATTGCAAAATGCCTCGGCTTCATACCACGCGATGTGGACGGCCGGCGCATGGGGCTCCATGGGCACGATTTTGTTGAAATGCCGGCGCAGCCAGCCACCGTCTCCTCGTTGCCAATATATCGGTTGCTGGGCGCCGCTCTTGGTCCGCCATATCCACCCCTGGGTGCTCCAAAGATCTTTCTCCAGATAACCGCCATCGTCGATGAAAGCTGCAAATTCAGCGTTGGTCACTGCGGCGCGCGCAATTTTGAAAGGCGCCACTTCGACGGTGTGAGCCCATTTCTCGTTGTCAAAGGTGAATCCGGCTTTCGGATCAGCACCCAATTCAAACATGCCTCCCGAAACATCGACATCACCGGGTAGCGGGCCCGCGCCACTTCCGTTCGCCCTCTTACCGGCAAATGCAGGTTCCGCATAGCCCAGCGTCTGGCGCATATAGGTGAAGGCTTCGCAATGCATGTCGGAATGAACCACCGCGAGCAGGTGAAGATAGGTTTCCTTGGCGTCGGGCTGGCTGGACACAAGGCTTTCAAGGACCGCATCCTTCACCCTTTCCATATAGTCCAGCGTTCCCTGACGATCAGGCATGTCGAGATACCAGCGGTCGTCATGATCTACGGCGAAGGAATTATATAAATTGTCGCCATTTTCCAGCATTGGCTCCCGCGTTGCGTCCAACACGCGAAGCAGAAAAATATCGTAGAAAAAAGCGCAGTGACCCAATTCCCAGCGGAAAGGATTGACGATCTCCGCCAACGGTACGGTAAGCTGTTCATCGTCTAAATCGGCGACACAAGCCAAGGTGTAGTCGTAGGCGTCCTCGATCATTCTGGCAAGTTGCGCGGCCGGCAATTCAAAATGTTTGTCGGTAAGAATATTCATCTAACTTTCCCCGTTTTTTTCGCGCCGATGGGTCAAATAACCGGTTGAAGATCGGCGGTCAGGACCGTCGGCTCATAAAGACAGATAAAAAACTAAACTCGGTGTGGGCAGATAACTTTGATATAGATCAATTTACGCTGTTCAAATAAAGGTCACTCATCAAACCTCTACCCAATTGCCATCAACTTTAAGCCGACGATCAATCGGAAAAGCCAATTCAATCGATTGTTTGGCAAAACAGCCTTCTTTGGCCGCCTTAACGAGCCGGGTTAAATCTGTCGCGGACTGATCACTTTGGATATCAATATCCAGATCAATTTTTGCGGCCTACTGGTATAAGGATTTCGGCCGATTTGCTCACCTTGCCAATGAAACCGAGCATCAACCTTGACACCATCGACGGGCACTTGCAGCCGTATGGAGAAGGCACGGATTTGTGTCACCAAGCAAGCAACCACGCCGGTCACAAAATAGGCAAGTGGCGGTGGGGCGGAATTATTACCACCATGATACAGCCCCACATCTGTCGGCATTTCCCAATAAGTATCGCTGAACAAAGAATGAATGGTAACTTCATTACGCACGGTACTGGCAGTTTAGCTTTTGCCTAGATGACTACATCAGAAATGCGGTGCTGATCATCCTCTGGTGCGTTAGCTGGTTCAATATTTTTTTTCGAGATTAGTGCCGATTTCGGCCATATTGTATGCCCCTCATTACGTTTGGTCAGATCACAGACAGCTTAAATCGGAAACTAAAAAGAGTCCTAAACATAATTGCGGGATTTAGCCCGGCGGAATGATCGGCAGTAATAGATAGCCCGGTTGTTCGGTATCAATATGCAGTGTTGTTGTGCCGCCGAAAATTTCTAGGGGCCGGTCGCGTGGATCATCATGCAAAAATGGTCCACAGCCTTTAAGCTCATTTTTAAAATTGGAAAGATAACCACCGCTTTCGCCTTCATACTCATAGTCGTTACCCCGCAACGTCAGACCAATCCGGTAGCCCGCCGGTACGACAATTGAGGTTGGCCAAATCTCAATATCCAAATCGACGACTTCGCCCGGCGTCAGTGGCCATTTTTCATCATGGCTATGATAGGGGCGATACGGCAAGGAAAGCTCTTCGTCGATTTTACGGTGCGAGGCACGGAGCCAGCCTTGCCCAATCGGCGTATGTGGATCAATCGCGCCTTGGAAAATAATTTCTTTGCCGTGCTCGTCAAACACCCTCAGCACGGCAAAAATATCGGCATCTTCGGTGGAGGATGAGACGCTGATTTTTACCGCCGACGGCCCGATGATCTCGGTTACTTCGCTCAACGGCTCGCTTAAGAAAGTCACGCCATTGCCGGTCGCATCATAGCTAATATCTTGCGCGTCTGAGGGCGGTGTGGCCGTCAAAGACATATTACTTGGGTCAAAATAAAACTCTGACCATTGGGTACGCGGGATCGGCCAGTCTTGCTCGAAGCGTTGTTCAAAGCGATCGGGATGGCGAACTTGCAACTGGACTTTTGGCTGTTCTCCCCAGCCATTATTTTCGCCTTTTAGAAAGTGATCAAAGAAGCGTTTTTGCAAACTTACACCGTAATCCGTATAGAACTCCGTCCAATGCTCAATGCCATGAACTTCCAACCATTTATTTTCCGACGCCGCCCGGTAATAGCCCTCGAAATTGCCGCGCGAGTGTAGCCCTTGACCACCCCAATTGGCGGCTGACAGCATCGGCGTCGTCACTTTGTCCCAGATCGGCGAGCGGGCCTGGTGGTAATAGTCGTCGAGCGAATGTTTAAAAATTTGAGCACCAAAATCACAACGCTGAGCCGCCAGTTTCTCTTCGCTCATGGTGACTTCGCCGCAGGCATTATTTCCGGTGACGGCACTTTTGGGACCGTTTTCGCCCAAGCCATATTG
Source organism: uncultured Rhodospirillaceae bacterium (assembly GCA_913041095.1). Lineage (GTDB taxonomy): Bacteria > Pseudomonadota > Alphaproteobacteria > Rhodospirillales > UBA2165 > TMED23. Next base: position 4,340 of record CAJWIB010000138.1, read on the forward strand.
CACGGTCTTCACCTGCATATCATACCAATTGTCCCAGAACGTCGACAGGATGCCACCGTGATGAGTCATGTCGCGATACCAATCGGCGGCCCCTTCCCAGATGCAAAGCGCAGCCAGGTGCGGTGGCTGCAGGGTCGCCACATGCCATTGATTTATGCCGTAATACGATATGCCGTTGAGACCGACTTTGCCGTTGGACCAGGGCTGCACACCTGCCCATCCGATACAGTCATAGAAATCTTTGGTTTCGCGGGGTGAAAATGGATCGACGAAGCCGGGCGATGCGCCACAACCCCTGGAATCAACGCGCAAACAGATATACCCATCCGGCACCCATTTTTCTGGGTCGGCAAGTTCCCAGGCTTGATAAAGATTGCTTGAGCCTGCAGTAACATCCGGATGCAGTTCAACCATACGGTCCCAGGCTGAGGGATAGCCTTCCTGAAACGACAGGCCTTTGGCGTAAGGTCCGTAGGTTAATATGACAGGATATTGACCATCTTCAATGGGGCGGAATATATCAGCACGCAAAACCAGACCGTCATCCATCGCGATGGGGAAGTCCCAATTGATTTTCATGCCGTCACGATTTTCGGAGGCTTCGGTCAAATTCATTATTTCCCTGCCAGGGTCATTCCATCAATGCGTAAGGTCGGCGCATCAATACCGTAGCGGTACTCAAGATCATCGGCGGCGGTTAAATTCTTAAACATGTCTTTGAGATTACCGGCGATGGTGATCTCGCTCACCGGATGGGTGAGCTCACCATTTTCAATCCAAAAACCGGCGGCGCCCCGGCTATAATCGCCGGTGAGGCCATTGATGCCCATGCCGATCAATTCGGTGATATAAAGCCCGCTTTTGATATCGCTCATAAGCTCGGCCGGTGACCCGCTTCCGGACTCCAGATAAACATTGGTTGCCGAAGGTGAGGGCGGTGAGCCGGTGCCGCGCGACGCATGCCCCGTGGTTTCCAGTCCCAATTGGCGCGATGACCGTAAATCCATAATCCATGTGGTTAAAACACCGTCCTCTATGATTTTGCGCTTCTTGTTGGCAACCCCTTCGCTGTCAAACGGTTTGGAGCGGAGACCCCGGGCGCGATGGGGATCGTCATAGATAGTCATGCCGGCGGAAAATACTTGTTCGCCCATTTTATCTTTGAGGAAGCTGGTTTCCCGCGCAATCGACGATCCGTTAATGGCGCTCGTCAGATGCATGACAATGCCGCGGGACACGCGGGGGTCATAAATTACCGGCACTTCGGCGGTTTCAGCTTTTTGTGGGTTCAAGCGTTTTACTGCTTTCTCACCGGCGCTGGTGCCGATTTCCTCCGGAGTCATTAGATCGTCGGCATAAACCGCACCGGTATAATCGTAATCCCGCTCCATCGCCGTGCCCTCACCGGCCAAGACAGAAGCACTCAAAGAATAGTGCGAACCGGAATAAGTCTGGGCAAAGCCGTTGGTCGCGGCAACCGAGACTGTAGCACGTCCCCAGCCCGCTTCGGCGCCTTCTGAATTGGTAATGCCTTCAATGGCACGGGCACTTTCCTCGGCGCGGTTAGCCCAATCGACCAGAGTCTCTGCCGTCGGTTCATTTGGGTCACAGCTCTCGACGTCAACAATTTCGGTCGCCAGTTGATCAGGGTCGGCAATACCGCAATAAAAGTCTTCGGGGACAGATTTTGCCATGGCGACAACGCGCTCAACCAGTTCATCCAAGGCATCTGTTCCAATATCAGAAGATGAAACGATTGCCTGACGCTTGCCGACCAGCGCCCTGAGCCCGATATCAGCACTTTCCGAACGCTCCAGCTTTTCCGGATTACTAAGCCGTTGAGCAACCGCCAAGGACTGGCTTTCAATGTGCACCGCGTCGGCAGCATCGGCGCCCTTGGCTTTTACTTTAGCGAGCAAATCTTCCAGCAAATTGAGCATGTTTGAGCTATCGGTCATTTATTATGATTCCAATTTTATTCCCAGATAGATTTGCCTTCTCCGGGCAGTCCAAGTTTGTCCCACATGCCGGAGACCTTCTCAATCACTTCATCAGTCATGCGGATTTTAACGCCCCAATCGCGTTTGGTTTCGGGCGGCTGTTTGTTGGTAGCATCGAGGCCGATCTTGCCGCCTAGGCTGGGCTCGGGCGAAGCAAAATCGAGATAATCAATCGGTGTGCCCTCGATCATGGTGATGTCGCGGACCGGGTCCATACGGGTCGAGATCGCCCAAATGACATCCTCCCATTTGCGCACGTTGATATCGTCATCAACGACAATGACAAATTTGGTGTAGAGAAATTGCCTCAAATAAGACCAAACCCCCATCATTATCCGCTTGGCATGGCCGGGATAGGCTTTCTTTATTGAAACGACAGCGACCCGGTAAGAACATCCCTCCGGCGGCAGCCAGAAATCGACAACTTCCGGGAATTGCTGAATAAACAGCGGAATAAACAGCTCGTTCAAAGCTTCACCCATGACCGACGGTTCATCCGGTGGTCGCCCAGTAAAGGTCGAGAGATAAATCGGGTTTTTGCGCATGGTAATGGCGTTGATGGTAAATACCGGAAATTTTTCCACCGCATTGTAATAGCCGGTGTGATCGCCATAGGGACCTTCATCTTGGAAATCATCCAAGGAAACATGTCCTTCAAGCACGATCTCCGCCTGAGCCGGAATTTTGAGCGGCACGGTTTTGCAAT